>NZ_JAMPKB010000047.1:0-45790 GCF_039961925.1 Trichocoleus sp. DQ-U1
ATTTCTTGGTGAATTTGGTCTGTGGATTAATTGCCTATTGCCATCAGCCTAAGAAGCCCTCTCTCAATATCAATGCGTTTTTCCTCCCTTCGGCTTAACCCGAACTCAGGTTACCTTATTAAAAATAGATAATAAGCTCGATGTAGAGCCAATATATTTATTAAAAATGACTTGCCCCAGTACCGGACACATTCATGCCTTGCGCGTTCCGCCTAATATGAAATCGGCGCGTGAAGCGATTGGCTGGGTGAATTGGGGAATCGATCCTGAAGAATTTTCTGTGCAAACCTAACACCCTCTCCAGATGCGAGAAATCGCGTCTCTATAAAATATGGGTTGTGCTTCTTGGGGGTTCATGTCTCTAAACGCGATCGCGCTTACAGCAAACTCCGCACAGGTAACGTAAATCCAGGCACCACATCCTCACCACTCAAAACCGCTGTAGCGGGATATTGGGTAACTGAGCCATCTGGACGATACACCCAAGCTTGCTGATTTTGACGGTCAAACAACCATCCCAAACGTACTCCGTTATCGATATACTCGCGCATCTTTGCCTGGAGCGTTTCTAAACTATCAGATTTAGAACGAATTTCGATAACAAAATCGGGAGCCAAATTTAAAAACCTATCTTCTTGCCGATCCCAATCTTCTGCCAAGCGTCCTTTAGCAACAAAAGCAGCATCCGGCGATTTAATCGCTGTATTTGCTAACTTGAACCCCGTACTGGGACCAAAAACATCTCCTAAATCGTGAGTTTCCACCCAATTCAGCAGATAGGCTCCTGCTTTGAGTTCTCGATTCCCAGAAATTCCTCCAGTTGGCGGCATAATTACCAATGACCCGTCAGCGTTCCGCTCAAATTGTAAATCTGGATTTTTAGAACTGATGAGCATCAATTCTTCATCAGTTACAGTAGCCCAAGAAGACTGTACCATCGGTTTTTGCCCTTGCAGAATCTCGAAAAAATCAATGGCGTCATCGTTACAGAATCGAAGACACGCGATCGCCATACTGAGATTTTAGCGACAGCGCGATCGCGCGTTGCGCTGACAAGTCAGTTCGCCTCTTTCCTGTCTTTTTTCCTTGTTCTTAGGGTCTTTCGAGTTCATTACGCCAAAAGCGATCGCCCTCATCAATAATCCAAGCAACCCCGAACGCCATAAAATTAAATAATATTAAGAGTCTCAGTCTCTCTGCCTAAATACCCAAAACTATATATCTCATGAGTTTTGCTGAACTTGCAGCCCAGTTGAATGTTGGGACAATCTGGCCTGAGGGGATTTTAATTGTCACCCTTTTGGCAGTTCTCGTCGTTGACTTGATTATCGGACGGTCGTCCTCGCGCTTCACCCCCTATATCGCGATCGCGGGTCTACTCGCCTCTATCGTCGCCTTGTACTATCAATGGGGGAACACGAACACCATCGGCTTCTTGGGTAGCTTCAACGGCGATGCCATGAGCGTCGTCTTTCGCGGCATCGTTGCCTTGTCTACCGCCGTCACCATTTTGATGTCGATCCGCTACGTAGAGCAAAGCGGCACCTCCCTGGCAGAATTTATTGGGATTATGCTCAGCGCCACCATTGGGGGAATGATTCTGTGTGGTGCAGATGAGTTGGTGACGATTTTTGTCGCCTTAGAAACCCTCAGTATCTCGTCCTACCTGATGACGGGATACATGAAGCGCGACCCCCGTTCCAATGAAGCAGCGTTAAAATACCTGCTGATTGGCGCTTCGAGTACAGCAATTTTCCTCTACGGTGTCTCGCTGCTGTACGGACTATCGGGAGGAGAAACGAAGTTGAGCGCGATCGCCACTGGCATTGCCAGCGCGAACGCTGACTTATCCTTAGGACTGCTGATTGCATTAGTCTTTGCGATCGCCGGGATTGGCTTCAAAATTGCCGCCGTTCCCTTCCACCAATGGACACCCGACGTTTACGAAGGTTCGCCAACACCTGTTGTAGCCTTCCTCTCCGTCGGTTCAAAAGCCGCTGGATTTGCCCTCGCCATCCGCCTAATGGTGACAGCTTTCCCCCTCGTCACTCAAGAGTGGCATTTTGTCTTCACCGCCCTTGCAGTCTTGAGCATGATACTGGGTAACGTCGTTGCTCTTACCCAAACCAGCATGAAACGTCTGCTGGCTTACTCTTCCATTGCCCAAGCTGGATTCGTCATGATCGGTTTGATTACCGGCACCGAAGAAGGTTATGCCAGCATGGTGTTTTATATGCTGGTTTACCTGTTCATGAACTTGGGAGGCTTCGCCTGCGTGATTCTGTTCACCCTGCGAACGGGTACGGATCAAATTAGCGAATACGCGGGACTGTATCAAAAAGACCCGCTTCTGACCTTGTGCTTGAGTATTTGTCTGCTGTCCCTGGGAGGGATTCCGCCCTTGGCTGGCTTCTTCGGAAAAATCTACCTGTTCTGGGCAGGTTGGCAGGCGGGTGTTTACGGCTTAGTCTTACTAGGGTTGCTCACGAGCGTCGTCTCGATTTACTACTACATCCGTGTCGTCAAGATGATGGTGGTAAAAGAACCCCAAGAAATGTCTGACGCCGTGAAGAATTATCCAGAAATTCGCTGGAATATATCGGGAATGCGTCCTTTGCAAGTGACTTTAGTGGTGTCGTTAGTGGTGACATCCTTGGCAGGGATTTTGTCTAACCCGTTGTTTACCCTAGCGAATAATTCAATTATCCGCACGCCAATGCTGCAAGCATCGGTGCATAACACAGTAGCGACGCAAGACCTTGCTCCCTTAGAATCTATGCTTCCTCCGGCTGACTCGGTTAGCCAAATCCAGCCTCAGCTTGATTCCAGCGCCAAGATTTAACATCCTGGCGTCAAGGTTAGGACAAGGGATAAGCAGGACTCCTCTCGCCTAAAAAACGTAAAAAGTCCTTTCTTAGGAAAACCCGGCTTCTTCAAGAAGCCGGGTTTTGACTATTTGGGCGAAATGTAGCGTGTATTTCGGCTTTCGAGCGATCGCATCCACTGGCGCTTCTCATCCCTGGACGCTCATCAGGCGGACAGTTAGAATGAGCGCATAAATCTATCCCTAGATAGATGAGCAGATAAAACGATTGCTGACCCAAGAGGTTGTTTTATGTCGAATCTTCGCTATTCGCCCAAACTTGCTTACGTCCAGCATTCGACCGGCAAAAAGTTGAAATTAGGCGGCTATCGACCCGACACAAAGGATGCGAACGATAAGAAATACTCGGCGCATCGATTTCAAGCCGAAAAGCTGCCGCCAAGAGTCGATTTGCGTCACTACCTGACTCCGGTAGAAGATCAGGGGGACGTGGGAAGTTGCACGGGGAATGCGATGGCGGGAGCTTACGAGTACCTGGCAATGCGCCAACTCGGTACCGCCGGGGATGTAAGCCGGTTGTTTATTTATTACAATGCGCGATCGCTCGCCGGAGAAATCGATGAAGACGCTGGAGCAACACTTCGCAATTGCATTCAGGTATTGCGAAAGATGGGCGCTTGTTCTGAGTTAACCTGGCCCTATCACCCAGAGCGGTTGTTTCACCGTCCCCACGACCAAGCTTATGAGGAAGCAACCCAATTCTTGATCGACGATGCTGAGCGAATTGACGTGGATTTGTACGCCATGAAGCATTGTCTAGCCGAGGGTTATCCGTTTGCCTTTGGGTTACAGCTTTTCGATTCGTTCATGAGGGAGGGAAATAAGGGGATTCCCATGCCTAACCCGGAGCGAGAGGAGTCTCAAGGCGGTCACGCGATGTTGTGCGTCGGCTACTCGGACAAAGATCGGGTATTTGTGGTTCGCAATTCTTGGGGCGCACACTGGGGAGACAAGGGATACTGTTACATTCCCTACGACTACATGACCAATCCCGAATATTGCGATGACTGCTGGACGATTCGCAGCGTCACTGACCTCGACTATAGCCGGGGCGTTTGGAGTGATGATGACGCCTCCTTTTTGGATGACATTATCCCGCTGATTGGCGATGCTCTCGATATTTCAGACGGCGACATCGGCAGTGACGAGGAAGAGTACGAAGAAGCCGTCGCCGAAGACGAAGAGTATGTCGAAGAGGAAGATGAAGAATACGTCGAAGACGTTGAAGACATAGAAGCCGTCGCCGAAGACGAAGAATACGTCGAGGATGAAGAGGAAGAATATGAAGAAGTCGTCGCCGAAGACGAAGACTACGTCGAAGACGAAGATGAAGAGTACGTCGAAGATGAAGAGGATATAGAAGCCATCGCAGAAGACGAAGACGGAGAATACGACGAAGATGAAGAAGCTGTAGAGGAAGAAGAGGAAGACGAAGAATACGTCGAAGAAGAAGAGGATATAGAAGCCGTCGCAGAAGAAGAAGACGAAGAATACGAAGACGAGGAATACGACGAAGACGAAGAAGCTGTAGAGGAATACGATGAAGATGTCGAGGAGCTAGACGAAGAGTACGACTCAGAAACCCTCGAAGAAGAGTAAAATCCGGAGAGCGAGTAGTGCCATAGCCCTTTGGACATACGCTTTGCGATCGCGCAAAATAATCGTCACAAAACAACTCAAGACAATCGATGGTATTACTGTTAGGTGATTTTCAACCATTAGCCGCGATCGCGACCACTCCTACGGGTGCCCAAAAACTACAGCCGCTTTGTCAATCCACGGGTGCTACTCTTTGGGTTCCAGAGTCTCTCACTGATGTTGTAGAGGCAAGGGCGATCGCGTCAGCCAAAGTTTATCGCGGTTCCCTCAAAGACCACCTAGCGACGTTGTGGAATACGCATCGGGGCTTTGTTTTCTGCTTGGCATCTGGAGCAGTGGTGCGCTTGATTGCACCCTTGTTGCAAGATAAATACCGCGATCCAGCAGTGGTCGTGGTGGATGAAAATAGCCAATTTGTGATTAGTCTGTGTAGCGGTCATCAGGGAGGGGCGGATCGGTTGGCACAAGCGATCGCGCTTACGATTGGGGCAACACCAGTCTTGACGGGTGCCTCCGCTGGTTTAGGACTACCCGCAGTGGATATGCTGGGCGTTCCTTTCGGCTGGAATCGAGGCGAGGGAGATTGGACGGGCGTTAGTGCAGCGGTAGCGAGAGGGGAACGGGTACAAGTCATTCAGGAAGCGGGTTCTCCTTTATGGCAAAGTCATCTTCCCCAAAATCATCCATTTGATTTTGGGGTTCCAGAATATCCCGCCAGTCAATCAGAGATTGTTGAATCTAACCAAGAACCCGATGATCCAAAATCATCCCCGGCGAGGATTTGGATTAGCCCCACCCGGCGACAATTTTCCTCAGAATTGGAGCAGCCAAAAGTCCAGTGGCATCCTAGAGTCTTGTGGGTGGGAATCGGCTGCGAACGAGGAACCTCGAAAGCGTTGATAGAAATAGCGATTGGGCAGGTGTTTGAGAAAAATCACTTAGCCCAAGAAGCGATCGCCGGAATTGCCACCATCGATATTAAAGCCGATGAAGTTGGGTTAGTGGAATTATGCCGCGATCGCCATTTGCCTTTGCGAACTTTCCCGGCGGATATCCTGCGTTCTGTTAGCGTCCCCACGCCCTCAGCGGTTGTGGAAGCAGAAGTCGGAACACCCAGTGTTGCAGAAGCCGCAGCGATTCATGCGGCTTCTGTAGGGGCGGAAGGCATTGCACTGCTGAAAGTGGCAAAACAAGTTTTTAAGTTAGAAGGTCAACCAGGGGCGGTAACGGTCGCGATCGCGCAATCCGAGCGAGAATATACAGGTCGCACGGGCTGTTTACTGCTAGTAGGTACGGGACCTGGAAAATTAGACCAAATGACCCCAGCGGCTCAAACCGCCGTATCCTGCGCTGACGCCATTATTGGCTACTCTCTCTATATCGACCTCATTTCTCCTTTGCTGCGTCCCGGACAGATTGTCGAAGCGTTACCGATTACCCAGGAACGTCAACGGGCAGAACGAGCAATAGAATTAGCGAATTGGGGCTTAACCGTAGCGGTTGTTTCTTCTGGAGATTGCGGCATCTACGGCATGGCTGGGTTAGTCATGGAAGAACTCCAAGTAAAAGGCTGGGATGGCAAAACGCCAGGAGTACAGGTGTTTCCGGGAATTACCGCCCTGCAAGCCGCTGCCTCGCGGGTGGGTGCGCCTTTGATGCACGACTTCTGCGCGATTAGTTTGAGCGACTTGCTGACCCCCTGGGAGGTGATTGAAAAGCGCCTGACAGCCGCCGCGCAAGCAGATTTTGTTACCGCACTTTATAATCCGCGATCGCAAACTCGCACCCAACAAATCGCGATCGCCCAAAGTATCTTTCTGCAATATCGCGATCGCCAAACGCCGGTAGCGATCGTGAAATCAGCTTATCGAGAAGACGAAGAAATTACTCTGATTACACTTGAGAAATTACTCGATACTCCCATCGATATGCTGACAACGGTACTGATTGGCAATAGCAGCACTCGCACCCACGCCGATTGGATGATTACCCCCCGCGGCTACTTGGGTTTTGACGCCGGTTTTGACGCCAAAATCCGTTAATTTATTCGGCTTCTCTGTTGAACAAAAAGTTTAGCCCACTAGCCACTAGACTCAGAACAATTGAACCTATCAAAGCCTGCCCGAAACCAGCGATACTAAAACCGGGAGTAATCGCCCCAGCAATCAAAATTGTGATGGCGTTAATCACAAACAGAAACAACCCTAGGGTCACGAGCGTCAGCGGCAATGTCAAAATTACCAAAAGGGGTTTGACAATTGCATTCACTAAGCCCAAAACAATCGCAGCAACCAGCGCAGCCAGAAAATTTGTGACTGTAAAGCCGGGGACAATGTATGCAGTAATCATTAGCGCGATCGCTGTAAGTAGCCAAGTCACTAAAAAGTATGGCATAAGCTTTCCTTAAACCTCGCTCACTCACAATTTTAAGGGTCTGGTTCGCATCTAGAAGGATTCCAGAATACACTAACCTGAAAGATAGCCAACTCTATAGCGTGTTTTGAAGCGCTTTTCTATGATCTTTCGGCAACTCGCTGCGTTCCTACTAACAATCGTTCTCGTTATCTGGGCATTTCCAGCCCAAGCAGGATACTACCCGCCTCCCTTGTCCTATAGCAATGCCGAACTGAAAGCCAAGGATTTCTCCGGTCAAACTTTGCAGGTGGCTGAGTTTTCCAATGCCAACATGGAACTCGCTAACTTTGAGGGTGCGGACTTAAAAGGGGCGATTTTTAGTGCATCGGTGATGACGAATGCCAATTTACACGGGGCAGATTTAACCAATGCAATGGTCGATCAGGTAAAACTCAACGGCGCGGATTTAAGCGATGCCGTTTTGGTGGAAAGTATCCTATTGCGTACTATATTTGACGGTGTAAATATCGCTGGTGCGGACTTCACCGATGCAATTTTAGATGGGGCGCAAATAAAAGAACTCTGTATTAAAGCATCTGGTGTAAATTCTAAAACTGGTATCGCAACTCGTGAGTCTTTGGGGTGTCGATGAAGCGTGTAGGAGTAATTGGGGGGGGACAGCTAGCCTGGATGATGGCAGGTGCAGCGGAGGCATTGGAGATTGAATTGGTGGTGCAAACGCCCAATCCGAGCGATCCAGCGGTCGCGATCGCATCTTCCACCATTTTTGCTCCCATTGATGATGCTGCCGCTACAGCCGAGTTAGCGTCTCGCTGCGATGTCATTACTTTTGAAAACGAATTTATTAACCTGAACGCTTTAGATTCTCTTGTCCAGCAAGGCGTCTGCTTTCGCCCTAAGCTGGAAGTATTAGCCCCGCTGTTAGATAAATACGATCAGCGCTGCTATTTAGAAGATATCGGCTTGCCAACTCCCAGTTTTACAACGCTGGAGGGAGACGCCGAGAATCAGGAAGTCAATCTTTCAAAATCCTTCACTCACCCCTTGAACCTCCAAGACCTGGATTTTCCCGTCGTTCTAAAAGCCCGACGCGGCGGCTACGATGGTCAAGGCACCTTCATTATTAAAGATAGCCACGCCCTAGAGTCAACTTGGCAGCGACTGAAATATGCGCCAGTGTTGTTAGAAGAATTTGTGCCTTTTGAGCGAGAATTAGCGATTATTGCCGCTCGTTCTGCCGCAGGCGAGGTGGTGACTTACCCAGTCGTAGAAACTCAGCAGGTCGATCAAGTGTGTCGGCGTGTCTTAGTGCCCGCGGCAATTACGCTAACGGTGGAACAAGAGGTGAAAGCGATCGCACATACGCTTCTAGATAGCCTGCAAGCGGTTGGCGTCTTTGGCATTGAGCTATTTTTAACTCCAGCCGGAAAAGTGTTGGTCAATGAAATTGCCCCCCGCACTCACAACTCCGGACACTTCACCCTGGATGCCTGCGAAACTTCTCAATTTGAGCAGCAACTTAGAGCCGTCAGCGGTCTCCCTTTAGGCAGTCCCGCTCTCAAAAGTGCGGGTGCTGTCATGGTAAATTTACTCGGTTACGAGCATTCTCAGAGCGATTATCTTGCCAAACGGCAACAGCTAGCTGAGTTATCTCACACTCACGTCCACTGGTACGGCAAAACCGAATCTCGTCCCGGTCGAAAACTCGGTCACGTCACCGTTTTGCTAGAAACAGCCGACCGTTCTGAGGCAGAAGCAATCGCTCAAACCATTGAATCTATCTGGTATTCAGAGGAATGAGGGAAGAGGACTGAGGACTGAAGACTGAGGACTGAGGACTGAGGACTGAGGACTGAGGGCTGAAGAGTTAGGACTGAGGACTGAGGACTGAGGGCTGAGGAGTTAGGAGTTAGGACTGAGGACTGAGGACTGAGGACTGAGGGCTGAGGAGTTAGGAGTTAGGACTGAGGACTGAGGACTGAGGACTGAGGGCTGAGGAGTTAGGAGTTAGGAGTTAGAGGTTGGGAGGTATGGGTTAGGAGTGAACACAGGAGAGGGGAACTAAATGAGATTCTTCTACTCCCCCACGGCCTAGCTCCTTTGCTATAATAATTTTTAGGTTAGGCTGCGGCGTTGGTGACTGCCAATAACGTTTTTTGATCTTGCCTTGTTCTAACGGGAACCAAAAAGCTTTGACAGCAGTAGACCGGGCAAGTACCCGGAAACTTTAAGTCAGACATTAGGTGCCCACCTGGTTTATCCAGGTCATAAACTGAGGTAAAACGGCGTTGCGGTGAACCTCATAGAATTAAAATCCCCTTGTCCAAGAGATAAGGGGATTTTTGTATCTTACTTGGCTGAAAGTTTTAAATTTTGATTGTATTTCTTAAATAATGGATGCAAAGGTGCCAACTTTGGATCGACAAATGATAATTATTTAGCGTTAGGCGCTAGGATAATTGAATTCGTATCTAACTACAGTTAGAAAATAAAAAGTTTGTTGCAACTCTTAAATACTACTTCAAAATTTCCAGCTGAGGTATTCAAGCTGGACAACGGCTTAACAGTGATTTATCAACACATCCCAGCGACACCAGTGGTTGTGGTAGATGTTTGGGTGCGGGCGGGGGCGATCGCTGAGACAGAAGAGTGGTCGGGAATGGCTCACTTTCTGGAACACATGATTTTCAAAGGCACCGACCGACTGCCGCCCGGTGTATTTGACCAAGTAATTGAAAATACCGGCGGCATGACGAACGCGGCGACCAGCCACGACTACGCCCATTTCTTTATTGTTACAGCCGCTCAGTATTTAGAAAATACCTTGCCTGCTCTGGCAGATATTCTCTTAAACGCGGCGATCCCAGAAGAAGAATTTATTCGGGAACGCGATGTAGTTTTGGAGGAAATCCGCCAGAGTTATGACGATCCTGATTTTATTGGATTCCAAGCCCTGACAGAAAGTATTTACCAACGCCATCCTTACGGGCGTCCCATCTTAGGAACAGAAGCGCATCTGATGGAGCGATCGCCCCAAGAGATGCGTCGCTTCCATCGCTCCCACTACCAGCCGGAAAACATGACCGTCGTCATTGTTGGGGGAGTTGAGAAAGAACCTGCACTAGAACTGGTAAATCGCTCGTTCCAGCACTTCGCCCCGCCGTTGGAATGTCCTCTGGCTGAAGCCGAAGCCGAACCTCCGATGATAGAAATTCGGCGTCAGGAAATCCACTTACCTAGGCTAGGACAAGCTCGTCTGATGATGGCATGGGTGGGACCCGGTGTAGAGCAGTTGCGAAATGCCTACGGCTTAGACTTGATCTCGGTACTGTTGGCAGAAGGGCGGTCTTCCCGGCTGATCAGGAACTTGCGAGAACAGCAGCAATTAGTCCAGAACATTAGTAGTAGTTTCTCCCTACAACGGGATTCCAGTTTGTTTACGATTAGTGCCTGCCTCGCACCAGAGAATCTAGATCGAGTAGAGGCAATCATTGGCGATGCGATCTCCGAGTTGCAAAACGCTCCTGTTTCCGAGGGAGAACTTTCTCGCTGTAAACGCCTGCTGTCGAATGACTATGCTTTTTCTACAGAAGCACCCAGCCAGCTAGCGGGGTTGTATGGCTATTACAACACCATTGCAGCGGCTGAAGTCGCCACGACTTATCCCGAAAAAATACAGTCTTTTGAGAACACAGAACTTCAGCAGCTGGCACAGCAGTATCTCTCCCCGTACCGCTATGCGGTCACAATCCTCAAACCTTGTTAGCTTGAGGAGAGGAGTGATGAGTCATTCGTCATTAGCGAGTCGTAAGTTGTTCCTAGCACTCACGATCGATGACTCATCGCCGACGATCAATGACTAAGGACTCTACAACGAATGACTCAAAGTGTGACGCGATCGCTCGCCAACCCAACTATCCACCGCAGTGTTTTAGACAACGGCATCGTATTAATTACGGTGGAAAATCCAGCGGCTGATATCATTGCTGGTCGAATTTTTGCACGGGTTGGAGGTCGGTGGGAGCCACGAGAAAAAGCTGGACTTTCTCACCTGCTATCCACGGTACTCACCAAAGGAACCGATCGCCTTTCTTCCCTAGAAATTGCCGAGCAAGTAGAGTCAGTGGGAGCCAGTCTCGGTGCTGATGCGGCTGCGGATTATTTCTTGCTGAGTCTCAAAACAGTATCCGCAGATTTTCCGGAGATGTTGCAACTGGCAGGGGAATTATTGCGATCGCCTAGCTTTCCAGAAGCCGAGGTGGAACTGGAACGGCGTCTCGCTTTGCAGGATATTCGCTCCCAGCAGGAACAGCCGTTCACCATCGCCTTCGACCAGCTGCGGCAAGCCATGTACCAGAATCATCCCTACGGATTCTCCAGCCTGGGCACCGAAGCTACCGTCTCTGGTTTAAGCCGCGCTGACCTCCAGCATTACCATCAGACGTATTTCCGTCCCGATAACCTAGTTATCAGTATTGCCGGTCGCCTGACTCCCCAAGACGCCACTGATTTGGTTAATCAAGTGTTTGGAGATTGGCAGAGTGGAACCACCCCTCTACCTACCCTCAGTCTGCCCCAAATCACCCCTGAACCCATTTCTTGCGCTACCCCACAAGATACGCAGCAATCCATCGTGATGCTGGGCTACGTCGCGCCATCCGTGCAAGAAACCGACTACGCCTGCCTGAAACTGCTCAATACTTACTTGGGCAACGGTCTTTCTAGCCGCTTGTTTGTGGAACTGCGCGAGAAGCGGGGATTGGCTTACGATGTCTCAGCTTTTTATCCGACTCGGCTAGAAACCTCTCAGTTTGTGGTATATATGGGCACGGCACCGGAAAACACCGCGATCGCCTATGAAGGCTTGCGAACTGAAGTGGAACGCCTTTGCACCACTCAACTGAGCGATCGGGAGCTACAAGCTGCCAAAAACAAGCTGCTTGGTCAATACGCTCTCGGCAAACAAACCAATGCTCAGCTGGCTCAAGTTTTCGGCTGGTACGAAATTTTGGGGCTGGGAATTGAGTTTGATACCGAGTTTCAGGAAAAAGTTACCAGCGTCACCCCAGAGTTGATCCAAAAAGTGGCTTCCCGGTATTTTACCGAACCTTATGTCTCTCTCGTTGGTCCAGCCGAAAAATTAGACATTAAAAATTAAAAAAGGAAAAAAGTAAAAAGACAAAGTAAAAATGAAAGATTTTTTCTTGAACCTTTTCGCTTTTTCCAATCGCGTTGTAAAGTCAAGAGGAAAAAGCGATGAAAAAAACATCCTTTTGCCTTTTTGTAAACTCAAGAGGAAAAAGTAAAAATGAAAAAAAACATTCTTTTGCCTTTTGCCTTTTTACTTTTACCTTTTATGGCGATCCCCAGTGATGCCAAAGAAATCGCCCAAACATTTCCATCCGCAACCGTTACTCGGCAAACGTTACGACCCGGTAGCCAAGGAACAGAAGTAGCGGAACTCCAGGCAGCCCTTAAACTATTGGGTTACTATAATGGCGACGTAAATGGCGTGTACGGGGAAAATACCGCGATCGCAGTTTCCCGTTTTCAGCAAGCCGCTGGTTTAGCACCGGATGGAATCGTGGGTGCAGAAACCTGGAAGCGTTTATTTCCAGTCGCCCCACCATCGGAATCTACAGCAGCCGCGACGCCACTGGTTATCCCGTCTCCTTCAGCTTCAACAATTTCTACCACTGGGGCAGCATCTTTTCCCGTCCCAACTACGACAAACACCGCTGCCAATCCCAGACCCGCGGCAACTTCCCGTCCCAGTGTGAATGTTCCAGCCTCCAACAGTCCGGCAACGACTGCCAGAACCCCCAACCGTCCGGCAATCGCTGCCAGAACCACCGCTAACCGTTCCACAACCGCTGCTCCTAGCTCTCAGACACGGACGAACCCGCAGCAGCCCAGACAGCTCGATTTTCCAGTTCTGAGGCTGGGAACGCAAGGCCCAGCCGTTACCAGTTTGCAACAGCGCCTGCGAACCCTTGGCTTTTTCAAAGGAACGGTGAATGGTGTCTTTGATGCAACGACTCAAACTGCGGTAAAAGCTGCTCAACAAAGATTTAAGCTAGACGCCGACGGTGTAGTGGGTCCAGCGACTTGGAACGTTTTGCTGCGTTAATTAAATAGCAATTATAAAAAAATAAAATGACACAAATCCGTTTTCTTGATGAAAACGGTTTTTTTAAGCTTTTTTGAACAACTGCGTGCTGTTTTCACGGACTTCTTCCTTTCGATTTTTCGATCTCAATCCTTGGATGGAGGAGACAATCCATTCTCAGATAGAGAGATTCAGGCAAGACTAACGGATATCGTATTGCTTATAAAGACAAAACAGCTAAGTAAATAACTTTCTTAGCTTGTAGTTGCCAATCAATCTAAAAAAATCAGGGTCTTCTCGGTTTCCTGATTGACACAAAGAGTTCGATCGACATTCATGTACAACCACCCTAAAACCGATAACAATCAAAGGCCTAAATCGGTCTATCAGGGTAGAGGCAATTCTGAACGGGTTTCCTACCAGAATGAGTACCTTAAAGGTCGCAATTCTGAACGTCGTTTTCAGGAACAGAGCTATCTCGTTGATGAGAATACCAATGCCTTGACTAATTTGCTGATGAATCTTGCTTTCACATCGATTGTAAGTTTCCTCGTTGGAACTCTGTTCTTCGTTGCTCAGCGAAATGAATCTTCTCTACCCTCTGTGCCTGTTCCCAATGACAGTCCCTCTCAAAGCATCGAGAAAAAGACAACCATCTTTGAAAGAACTGTAGATAAATATTCAGGAAATTCAGGAACTCGTTCCAGCACCTCAATAACAAGCAGGACAGGGGACATTGAAAACAATGTTTCTAACTCTGCGCGAGGTAGGCTCCTAACCTTGCTAGCTAGGCTTGGTTGAGACAGCGTTGCTCAAATCTACTGACCATAAACAGTTTTAAACATCCTTTTCTGCCTTTAAACCATTCAGGAGTTGTAGTAATACTCATGTCTAACCTACAAAATCGCAATAACGATAACCGTGAAGTTCCCCAGAACCCAAATCAGCCGGTTTCTCCCCATAATCCGGTTGGCCCAACTAACACGGTTCACGGGAATGGCACTGTAGACCCAGGCAAAGTGACCTCCTATCGAGATGGTTATGTCCACGGTCGCGTTTCCGAGCGCCGCGTCAACGAGGAAGGACAAGAAATCCGCGATAATAATAATGCCGCCAGAGGCTTGTTGATAGGGATTGCCCTCACCTCTCTGCTAGGGTTGACCCTCGGTGCCCTCTACTTCCTCAACCAACGAAATCAGCAGGTAGAAGAGTACACTGCGCCTGCGCCTGTGGTGGTTCCCGTACCTTCCCCTTCACCTTCAGCTTCTGTTGCACCGAACTCAACTGCACCAGATACGTCTTCATCGGGCGCTTCTCAACAGCCTACACAAGAGAGAATTATCGAAAGAACCACAGTTGAGAAGGCTCCTACGGTGATTCAGGTTCCTCAGACACAAAACGCACCGCCTGCTCAAAGAGCGCCAAATGTAAACATTACAGTTCCTCCGAGTTCCGGGCAACAACCGACTCGAAATCAGACAAATATTAACGTAACGCCTTCTCAACCGTCGAACTCAACTCGAACGAATACTTCTGGGACTACTCAATCAAGTCCTAGTACAACTCTAACCGCGCCTTCAGTGCGTCAGAACTCAACTCGAACGAATACTTCTGGCACCACCCCAGGCACCCAAAATCCAACTGGCACCACACCGAATAGCGGTGCTACCACCAATGGAACCACCGGCACCACACCGAATAGCGGTGCTACCACCAATGGAACCACCGGCACCACACCGAATAGCGGTGCTACCACCAACGGAACCACCGGCACTACACCGGGAAGCAGTTCGACCACCAATGGAACCACCGGCACCACACCGGGAAGCAGTTCGACCACCAATGGAACCACCGGCACCACACCGGGAAGCAGTTCTACAACTGGTGGGTCAAGCAGTACGGGTCAATAACGACTAAAATTTTGCAATCTAGCCCCCTCCTAATATTGGAGGGGGCTTTGTCATCGGTGTATCGCAAATCTTTCATTTTTGAACTAGCATTTTTAAAGATTTCGACACATAAAGGGATATGAATTTAATTTAACGAACGAGTTAGGTTGGAGAATCAAGTGCTAATTTAAATATAGGCACAACGAAGTAAGAACCTTCGACACCAAGTTTTCGGATTCGAGCCTGTGTCTCCCGCTCTTATCCAACGCAACACCGAATCTCGGTTGTATTTCTCTAATAAATGTAGCGATCGCGCTGAAGTTCATTCGCTTCTTTTTGAATTTGAACTGTTGGTCGCGGATCTAGATCATTGCCTGAATCGGCGTAGGGAATGCAAGATAGTTAGAAAAGGTTTGTTGCGAATTAAGTCCACCCTAGTAGAGTTAGTTTTTGGTTTCGTCAACTTTTCTTGAAATTTTCCTCTTTCGTTTGACTAACCTGACCATTTATAGCTCGTTCATAAACCCGCCAGTAGCCTAGGCGGGTTTTAGTTTTTATACTGAAGCGGAACGCCTAAAGGCGTGGCTAAACAAATTAGTATTACTGGCAGAAAGCTTTTATCAATTCCCAAATTTCAGGCAGGACGTTTCCTAAACTGTGATCGTCCTCTAGTTCGATAAATTTAACCCAAGGGCGTGAGGCGGCGTAGTTGCGGCTAGCTGCAATTGGAATCACTTCATCGTGACGCCCATGCAGAAGCAGAGTAGGAATGGGGCGCTGTAGCTGTTCGTCTTGATATTGGGCGGCGTCGGTGACGAACTGGTAGTGCAGAGGAAGCGATCGCTTCTCGCCATAGTGATATACCGGCAAATATTGCTCTGTCTGCCATTGTTGCAGTTGTTCTTCCCCCAGTCGGAGCAACCAGTGAGTCAGAAACTCAAAAGCCGGAGCTAGCAACACTAACCGCTGAACCTGGGGGTATTTTTCTCCCACCCAAGCTGCGGTTAACCCCCCCAAACTGGAGCCTATGACAGTAACAGGCATTGAGTTTGGGGGAAATTCAGCGGCGACTTGCTTTATTTGCCGAGTTATCGTCAGATGGGAAAAATCGCCTTGGTTGAAATCGGGGATTGTCAAGGGGATTTTCAGGGAAGATAAGCGATCGCGCAGATAGATCGCCTTCGTTGACTGGGGACTAGAGGCAAATCCATGCAGATAAAGATAATCAAGCATCCAATTGGGCAGTAGTTTCCGGCGTATCAACCGCTAAAAATTTCGCTCCAGCGAACCTGGAAATCCTTGTCCTCTATTTTTCCCCGCCCGTTGCCCCTTTTGTTGTCGTCGCTGTTGCATCAGTTGGACAAACTTGGCGCGTTGCTCTGGAGTCATAACTTCTCGCATTTCTAACATACTTTCAAACCGCAACTTTTGTAGCTGCTGCTGCAACTCTTCAACTTGCTGATTTTTAGAGCGAATTTGGCTGGCGGAAGCTGTACTATTCATCAGTGTCGCTAGCTCTTGCCGAGCTTGACGTAGAGTTTGCTGGCGCGGCGCTATCTGGGTTCTATACTTCTGCCGAATCGCCTGCATTTGCTGCATTTGCTGTGGGGTAAGATTGAGTTGCTGAAGGAGTCCATCCTTGTTGCCTCTTTGAAGACGGCCACCCGGCGAATTTTGGGCAATTGTTTGAGAAGATTGGGGATTCGGATCGGCAAGAGCAACCGCACTCCCTATAGATAGTATGAGAACCGCTAACAGAGAAATACGATTTAGGGACATGAAAACAATCTCCGTCGTTAGTAGTAATTAGTAATTAGTAATTCGTTAAGACGCAATTAGCCATTCTTCATTGGTCATTAGGCAGTAGCAATAAGATCGTTCAGGACAACTGATTATTACCCATACCGATTCCCTAAAAAAGCTAATTTTCTGAGAGCAACCAATCAGCTTCTGCATCTTGGCTGCTCGACGACGCGGGCGTTTCACCCGCGACAACACTATCCCAGTTCGTCGCCAGAAATGCTTCCAGTTCTGCGGTGTTTTTGGATGCAGTCGATGCAGTGTTAGGCACCAGCACGCGGTATCCTGCCCAGCTAACTAACAGACTAGCAACAAGGGCAGAAGGTAAAATCCACCTCTGTCGCCGCCATTGCGGCTGTGAAGGCGCAGATGCTACTGCTTGCATAATCTGGCTCTCTAAATCGGGTGCAGATGGGGGAACATAACCCCGGTGTTGGCGCAGAAACTCTACTAGGGGTTTGTCATCATCGGGGAACTGAGTCATAGTTGGACTCCTTGCTTCTGGAGAAATTGCCTCATGGAGGTTCTAGCATGAAAGAGCCGCGATTTTACTGTGCCAACTGGAATCGACAAGATATTTGCAATCTCTTTTTGCGGAACGTCTTCTAAGTCGTGCAGAACCAGTACGGCGCGATGCTCGAAACTTAGCTGTTGCAGTCCGCGCTGCACTAAATCTTCATAATGTAAGTGCATCAGAGTGGGAGATTCTTGTTGACTTGGGAAGGCATTGGTAGCGCTTTGCTGTAAAGACGCAAAATTTCGGGTTTCTACAGCAAATTGCCGCCGCCGATCGGAAGCGACATTCCAGCTAATGCGATAAAGCCAAGTCGAAAAATGGGCGGTTTCCCGCAATTTTGGTAATCCCTTCCAAGCGCGTAAGAAGACTTCTTGCACCAAATCATCTAAGTATGAGGTACCGCAGAGTTGGTAAAGAGTTGATCTAACGCGCTGCTGATGGCGCTGGTAGAGTTGCTGAAAGCTCTGCTTGTTGCCTTCTTGACACCGCTTTACCAGGTAAGCATCGGTGTCGAGATGGAGTTTTTCGTTGGGTTGATCGCCCATTAGCGCATTGATTGGTACAGCTGGCACCGATTGGCTCTCTCTTACCACTGTTGGATTTCTAATGCTTTAGACTGGGCATCTGGGGAAAAGGTTCAAAGGCAAGCAGCGCATCTATGCGGTGAATCACTAGAGAAAGTGCGATCGCATCTATCGAGAAAATGAGAAAAAAGAGCGATCGCGCTACTCTTGATGACGAGGATCTTCGCTTGGAGGATACCAACCGCCTACTACCCAAAAACCCGCCCTAAAAAGGCTTTAGGAGCGGGTCAACAAAATGATAAGTAAGCGTAATTTATCGCAGAGTGACGAACTCTTCGGCGGTGGAAGGATGAATGCCAACGGTGGCGTCGAAGTCTTTTTTGGTGGCTCCCATATTGACTGCGATCGCAATTCCTTGAATCACCTCAGCTGAATACTCGCCTACCATGTGAGCGCCCAGCACGCGGTCGGTATTTTTGTCAATGACCAACTTGACCATGACTTTCTCATCCGCGCCGGTGAGGCTGTGGAACAGAGGACGGAACCGGGCGCGATAAATTTGCACGTTGTCATCGCCCAACTTTTTCCGAGCATCGGCTTCGCTGATTCCTACCGTAGCGGCTTCTGGCTGAGTGAATACGGCGGAGGCAACATTTTCGTGATTGAATACCCGGCGATTGTTGCCAAACTCAGTATCAGCAAAAGCGCGACCTTCGCCAATGGCGACGGGGGTTAAATTGATCCGGTTGGTGCAATCGCCTACAGCGAAAATATTCGGCTGGTTGGTGCGGCTGTACTCATCGACTTCGATGGCACAGTTGACGCTGTACCCGTGCAACCTGGGTAAATCTTCGTCTTCACAATTAACAACCTTAACGCCCGCATTCTCCAAACCAAGTTTTCCTAACAAAGGTGCGCGACCGATGGCGACTAGAACTTGGTCTGCCGTGAGGGTTGTATCCGCGTCTTTGCCTTTTTCGGTAAAGGCGACCTTCAGACCCTCTGGGGTTTTCTCAATGCCTTTCCCGGTGACATTCGTGATAATGTTGATGCCGTGATGGGTCATGGCATCCTGAATGGCAGTGCGAATATCGTCATCAAAGCCTTTGAGAATGCGATCGCCTCGAAGCAACAAACTGACTTTCGATCCCAGTCCGTGCATGATACAGGCGAATTCCACGGCAATATAGCCAGCGCCAATAATGACAATGTGCTTCGGCTGTTCCTTGAGGAGAAATATCTCGCGGGAAGTGATGGTGTGTTCCATCCCTGGTAAATTCGGCTTGATGGCTTCCCCACCGACGGCGATTAAAATCTTGTCAGCCGTGACTTTGCGCCCATCCACTTCCACCGTATGCGGATCTAATAAAGTGGCGCGACTCTGGATTAACTCCACCCCAGCTTTTTCCAAAAACCCAATATGCAAGTGGCTGAGGCGGTGGACTTCCTTATCGACAGTCGTAATCAGATGCTCCCAGTTTAGGCTTCTCTCGCCCACAGTCCAGCCATAGCCTGCGGCATCCTCAAACAAATGGGAAAATTTGGAGGCGTAAACCATCAATTTTTTGGGAATACAACCACGGATGACGCAGGTACCACCCACTAAATCGCCTTCTGCGATCGCTACTTTCGCTCCGTAGCTAGCCGCGCGTTTGGAAGCCGCTAATCCCCCCGAACCCGCCCCAATGACAAACAAATCGTAATCAAATGCCATGACTGGAAGTCCTCTCTTTCTTCATTTAGTTTAAAAGATGTAACGATGATGCTCCTGCTTTCCCATTTTCCGCAGATCGCTTAAAGTCGGATGAGAATACCGTCAGTTTTAGCGAAGAACAATGGATCGAGAGCAGCGTGGTGTCACCGTATGGTTTACAGGTTTAAGCGGTGCGGGAAAAACCACCATTAGCCAGGAAGTGGCGCAAGCATTACAGAAACGCGCATACAAGGTGGAAATCCTCGACGGAGACGTGGTGCGCCAAAACCTGACCAAAGGCTTGGGGTTTAGTAAAGACGACCGGGATGAGAATATCCGGCGCATTGGTTTTGTGGCTCATCTCCTGACTCGCAACGGGGTAGTCGTACTCATTTCGGCAATTTCGCCTTACCGGGAAATTCGAGAAGAAGTGCGATCGCGTATTGGAGATTTTGTTGAGGTTTATGTGAATGCACCGTTAGCGGTTTGCGAACAGCGAGATGTGAAGGGGTTGTATAAGAAAGCGCGGTCTGGGGAAATCAAAAACTTCACTGGGATTGATGACCCCTATGAATCGCCCCTGCATCCCCAAATCGAATGCCACACAGACCAAGAAACGATAGAGGAAAGCACAGAGAAAGTTTTGAGAAAGCTGGAAGAACTGGGCTACCTCTAGTAAGGATAAACCGCACTTAAGAGGAACCCCTCCCCGCCCTCACCTGCGGCTCCGGCTCCGGCTCCGGCTCCCCTCTCCACTTGCGGGGAGGGGCTGGGGGTGGGGTTCTTTTATTATGGATAATTACACAAATCTAATATGAAGGTTTGAGAGCTAAAGCACAAAAGTATCGTGGATAGGCACCGCCACCTAATACCTACTTCTTCTTATCTGTGCCTCTGCCTCTGTCCCCCTCCACTTCTCTAATCGTGGGAGTACGCGGCGACGGTGGTGGAGGAGCGTCATTTTGTAACTGTTGCCGACCGTTGCGGATGACCTTGAGCATATCGTTAAGCTGCTGCTCGATATTGGTGAGAACTTGGTCGGCGTAATCATCCGCTCCGTTTTGAATGTCCTCGCATTCTTGGAGAGCAAGCGATCGCATCTGTTCTAGGTCTTGTTGTGCTTGTAGGCGCATCCGTTCGAGTTCTGCGATCGTTTGTTCTTGGATGGCGTCGCACTCCTGCTGCACCGCCTGCCGAATCGCTTGAGCTTCCCGTTCCGCTTGCCGAATCAAGCCCATTTCATCCAATATCTGATCGGCTCGGCGTTCTGCTGTCTCAATAATCTGCTGTGCATAATCCTCCGCTTGCAGGAGAATTTCTTCCTTCTGGCGAACAATTTCTTCGGCTTCCTGAAAAGCTGGTGGCAGATTGATCCGCACCAAATCCAGCTGATCGAGTAACGGATTCTCATCGACTAAGCGCAGGCTAGTCAAGGGAATGCGCGTACTATCGAGAATCATTTCTTCGATGCGGTCGAGTTCCCGCTGAATATCTACACTTCCCGATCCACTGTCGGGTAATTCACCTTCGGGGAAGCGTCCATTACTATCGGGTTCGAGGCGGGAAGAGTCTTGGCGTAACATCGGTAGATATCTAAGGCGACGTGCTGGGGAACAAGATGATCGACAGAGCCGCCGAATCTGGCAATCTCTTTCACTAAGCTACTACTTAAGAAACTGTACTCGTTAGAGGTTGCTAGAAAAACCGTCTCAATCCGGTCGTCCAGAGTTTTATTTGTATGAGCCATCTGTAGCTCGTGTTCAAAGTCAGAAAGCACCCGCAAACCGCGCAGCAGCACGCCCGCTTCTCGGATTCTGGCATAGTTGACTGTCAAACCGTCAAAACTGTCAACTTCTACATTCGGCAGCGATCGCGTCGATAGACGAATCTGCTCGATGCGCTCCTGTACTGTAAACAGGGGCGTTTTGTTGGGGTTCCGCAACACCGCAACAATCACCCCATCAAAAAGCCGACAACCGCGCTTAATGATGTCGAGGTGTCCCAGAGTAATTGGATCGAAGCTGCCAGGATAGATTGCAATCACGGAAGAGGTGTGTGAGCTAGCTTAAGGAAATTGTACTCATACAGTACCCCTAAAACTACGAATTGTTAAAAGTCTCCGGTTTTGGCGAGAAGCACCAACCACTAAACCAGAGCGATCGCAACCAAAGAGGATTCATCGCGTCAGCAGCCTCTTCTCGCGGCATACACGAGCCAGCAATCGACCTCTGCTGTAATCGCAGAGAGTCTCTAGATTAGTGCAACCAGCGCCACTCCTTAACTTTCAGGAGGTTCGCTAGAAAATCAGCAAAAGCTAAAATCCGATTAGTGAATCTACACATTAAGTTGAAAAACCAGGAAAAGGCTCAATTTTTCCAGCAGTTCGCCACTTTGCTGAATTCTGGCATTTCAGTACAGCAAAGCTTAAATTTGGTAAATCAGGATCGCAATTCTCCATTCGGGCGCTATCTGCAAACAGTCAGTGCAGCAGTGGATTCTGGGCAAGATTTGGCTTCAGCTTTGACACTAGACGCTCGATATTTTGATGGCTGGACGATTAGCCTAATTCGGTTAGCAGAATACAGCGGATCGCTAGCAGAGACGTTTGAGAGATTGGCAACGGCGGCGGAAGCCAAAGTCAAACGGCAACGCCTCTATCGTTCGGTGGGAATCGCCGCGATCGCGCTGATTTGGAGTCTGCTGGTACTCGTCGCCGCACTTTTTAAGCGAAATCCTCAAAAGCTCTCCCACCCTGGTTTCTGGCTGTGCAGTTTTGGATTGGCATTGCTTTTGGTTGGGGTAGCTATCCTGAATTCTCGCTTTCCCGGACGCGGGTTACAGCGGTTAGCGGCGCAACTTCCCGGTTTGGATAAAGTCATGCAAGCGCGATCGCTCCTTTACTTTACCGAGCTGTCATTGCCTTTAAGTTGTGGGGTGCCCATTCTCGCCGCGCTGGAATTGTTGCGCGATCGCATCCCCGATCCTCAGATGGCAACCCACGTAGCAAAAGCTGCTCGGCAAATTCGTCTCGGTAGAAGCCTCAGCGAGAGTCTGCAAACCAAGTTACCGCCACTTGCAATCCAATATATTCGCACTGGCGAAGAAACTGGAAATTTAGATGCGGCGCTGCGAAAATTGGAGCAATATTACGAAAGCGACTTAGAGAAACGTTTGAGACAATTGGAGGGAATCTTACGTCCTTTGAGTCTATTAGCGATTGGAGGTTTAGTGCTTTTAGTCGCAATTCGAGCAATTAATTCGCTGATAAACTCTCTGCCAGGATAACTTTATGCGTGATGAAACAGAGGGCTTAAAAAACTGGCTTATAATTCTGTCACTTACATTTATTAGCATAGGAGTGATAGTTTTTCTGGGTTTATGGCAAATTGATGTAGTACCCATTGAACACTTCAAGAATTCTTCTAAAATCCTGACCACAAAGGAGTTTATTGAACTTAAAAGGCAGGGCGTCAACTCTGTTATTGAAGCTTTAAAAATTGTTGCAACAACTTTTGGAGGAGCCGCAATCCTCTTTAACGTTTTCTATGCGGCGAAACGAGCTAAAGCGATGGATGATAGCGCGATCGCGGCCAATAAAAGTGCTGAAGCTGCCAATAAGAGCGCTGATGCAGCTCTTGATAATGCTAAAGCTGCCCTAAAGAATGCAGAAGCAGCACAAGATAAGCAAATCACAGAACGCTTTACTAAGGCTGTTGAACTTCTTGGTCATGAGAATATCTCTATCCGTTTAGGTGGAATTTACGCCCTAAAACGAATTGCTGAGGATTCCGAAAAAGACCATTGGACAATTATGGAAGTGTTGACTGCTTTTGTGCGAGAGAAGGCTCCTTTGAACAAAGAAGAGATACAGCAGGATCAATCACCAAAAATTCCTACGGATATTCAAGCAGCTCTTACAGTTATCGGACAGCGCAACGTAGAAAAAGACCCGAACAATCAAAGACTTAATTTACAAAATACCGATATCAGGGGGGCAAACCTTTATGGAGCTAACCTGCAAGGGGCACTACTCAATGGAGCTAATCTGCAAGGGGCACTACTCAATGGAGCCAAGCTAGAAAGAGCAAAACTTAATGAAGCCAACCTGGTAGGGGTGAAACTATTTAACGCTAACCTGGAAGGGGCAGAAGTCTGTGACGCCAATTTGCAAGAGGCAGACCTAGATAGGGTCAACCTGCAAGAGGCAGACCTTTGGGATACTAAGTTGCAGTGGGCACGTATCAGAAAAGCCAACCTGCAAAAGGCAAAACTCTGTAGGGCAAAATTGCAAGGGGCAAACCTCAGTGAAGCCGACCTCTTAGGAGCAATTCTTGATGATGCTAAACTGCATGGAGCAAAACTCAGGGAAGTCCAAAACCTTAAACAAGAGCAAATTGAAAGAGCATACGGAGATAGCAAAACTGTCTTGCCAGACAATTTGGAAAGACCTGCACCTTGGACGCAAGCTGAGTAAGAGACAAATGCGATCGATCGCCTCCATATAATGCTTGTCATTTGAATCAAATATAGAACCTAACCCCCTACCCCCTTCCCTTGTAGGGAAGGGGAAAAGCCCCTCTCCTTGTAGGAGAGGGGTTGGGGAGAGGTCACAATGTATTGCACCCAATTACAAACCTCAATATTTCCAATTTCTTAGCCCACGCAGCCGGACTTTATTTGTGTAGCCCCAGCCTTCTAGGTGCGGGCATTATCAAGTAGGATTTAATCAACCAAATGTTGACCCATCCCAACCCCACATTGAACCTTTCGCATCAGCAAACTCAATGTAAATCCGGTTTGTAGATACACCAAGTTTCTCATTAATTTGCTGACAAAAATCTTGGCTCATTGCCTTTGTTTGCGACGGACTCATGCTACCGACACTTTTAATTTCGACGTAGCAGACGGGATCGAGAGTCCCCCCAAATGTCATCGCCACACTCGGCTCAAAAGCTGTCATCACATAAGATTCCGGTTTGCCTGTATGCTTGGCTAATTTAGCAGAAAGACTTTTCAGCAATCCCTCGACAGCACCCCGATCGGGAGAATCAACAGAAGTTTGAACTTTGATTAGCGGCATAATCTTTTACTCTAATTCCTTTTAAAAGGGATTAGGTAATGGGTAATCGTTATTAGTCATTCGTTATTAGTCCTTTGCTACTAACCAATTACCAATTACCGATTACCAATTACCGATTACCCACCATATTGCCAAGGGGTATTTTCGAGTAAAAGCGGTTTACCCTCGCGGTGGACGCCAGCAGCGATCGCTTCCCCGACATAAACCGTATGATCGCCGTGTTCCACAGCACCGACAACCTTACACTCCACATAACCAAGGGAGTCGGCGATGATGGGACAGCCGGTTTCTTGTCCTAGATAAAATTCCACATCTTCAAATTTATTACCGACGCGGCGCTGCGGCTTGAAGAATTTTTCCGCTAAGTCTTGCTGTCCCTCATCCAGGAAACTAAGCGCAAAAACGCCACTGGCTTTGATCATGGCGTGGGATTTAGAATCCTGCTTAACGCAATTCACAACCAGCGGTGGCTTAAACGAGCCTTGCATCACCCAGCTGGATGTGAAGCCGTTAACTTCTTCGCCATCTTTGACACCGCAGATATAGAGTCCGTGAGGAATCTTACGCAGAATAGTTTTTTTGGCTTGTTCGTCTAGCAAAGTTTTACCTGACAGCTACTGATACATCGCTTAGTTTATCAATGTCTTGGGAAGAAACATCAATCTGGAGATAGTTCCATAGGGGCATGACATTGCACAGCGGTTTCAAATTAAGATTTGGTGGTTGAAACCGCAGCTATACAGACAAAACCTGCCTAGCCTTCGGCACGCTTCGCTAACACAGGTTCAAGAATGATTTTTCCTTAGTCCGCGAAGGCGGACTTCGTTTGTATAGCCGCGATTTCCAATCGCCAGGGCTTAAGTAGACTTAAAAGCAACCGAAGCGCAGAATGAGCGATCGCTTCTTAAGCAACCCCGTACTTTTTAAACCAAGCTTGCAGGCGTTTCCAGCCGTCTTCTGCTTCCTCTTTGCGGTAGCTGGGGCGGTAGTCGGCAAAAAAACCGTGGGGCGTGTCTGGATAAAGGATAATTTCCGAAGCATTGTCTGCTGCTTTCAGCGCCGCCTGCATCTTCTCGACTGTTTCGTTCGGAATGCCGGTATCGCTGCCGCCATAGAGTCCCAGTACGGGCGCTTTCAGCTGATCAACTAGATCGAGAGGATATTTGGGAATGAGGGGCAAAGACTCGCCTACTAGGCGTCCGTACCAGGCAACGCCAGCGTTTAGCGTGGGATTATGTGCCGCATACAGCCAAACGATTCGCCCACCCCAGCAAAAGCCTGTAATTCCCAGTTTATCAGTGTTGCCCTTACTGGACTTGGCTGCCCAAGCAACCGTTGCATCCAAATCTGACATAACTTGAGCATCGGGGACTTTAGAAACTACTTTGGTGATAATTTCTTGAATATCGCTCATCCGGGAAACATCGCCTTGACGCGCATAGAGTTCCGGCGCGATCGCTAAATAACCCAGTTTTGCAAAACGGCGACAGATATCTTGCAAATGTTCGTGGACGCCAAAGATTTCCTGCACAACTAGCACGACGGGGAAATTCTTACCCCTGGCAGGCATCGCCCGATAAGCGGGGATGGCCCCATCTTCTACGGGTATCTTCACTTCACCCGCCACCAAGCCTTTTTTATCGGTAGTGATGACTTGGGCAGAAATGGGGCGAACTGCTACGGCAAACCCTGCCGCCAGCGTAGAGACCATGATAAATTCGCGGCGCGTGAATTTCATCAGCAGTTTTCTCCAAAAAACTTCTTCAAGTCTAGATTGTGCATCAGTTGGGCGGGGATAACCGCCGATGTTCTCGGCAGCAGCCTTCAGCGCTAGGCTAACGCCTCGCTTCGCTAACGCGATCGCGCAATCATATCCCATACGCTTTGAATTGATGCTGACACCTATGAGGACTTACGCAATAACTCTCTAAAACTACTTATTCCTTCGCGTCCTTGGCGTCCTTGGCGGTTCGTTTTTCCATAACGAGAGCGTAAGTCCTGATCTATGTTAAACGGACTTCTCAAAGCCCTGCTTCTCCGGAGCAAAACCTTCCCCCTGGAAGAAGCCGCAGCCGATCAACTGTTACAAGCTGGATCGAGGTGAGTAAAAGCATTTTGCTCATTAGCGATCGCTAGCTGTAGGGGCAACTTATCAATCGCTTCTACTCAAATTCACAGTTTACCGGGAGGGGTGATGCCGCAATATTTTGGAAAACTGCCTACGACAGGGACATCTTGGTCAACAATTGGAACCCTAAAAACCATAGAACGCCACGATCGAGGAATCTACGGCGATTGTGAGAATTCGCGCCTTGCCATTAGCATCCTGGCACCAAACTTAGTCCGAGTACGCTGGGCACCCAGCGGCGATTTGATGCCACGTCGTTCTTGGGCAGTCACCTTGGACGATCCAGAATGGTCAGTCGTACCCTTCCAACTTCGGGAAACTGACGCAGCGGTAGAAATCGAAACCGAGCAGATGCGGGTGTACATCCACCGCCAAGGGTGCCGGATCGAGTGTTTTGATAAAACTGGGCGACCCTTCGCGCAAGATACCGGGATGGGAATGGCTGAACGCATAGGCGCGATCGCTGCCTGGAAACGCATCGAAGCTGATGAACATTTCTACGGTTTTGGCGAACGCACCAAGCTACTCGACAAACTCAGCGAAGTCCAAACAAACTGGACAGTTGACGCCCTCGATTACAGCTCATTTACCGATGAAATGTACCAGGCGATTCCATTTTTTATAGCGCTGCGTCCAGAACTCGCCTACGGTATCTTCTTTAACACTACTTTTTGGAGCCAGTTCGATATTGGTGCAGAACAACCGGGCGTCTATCGGATGGAAACGCGGGGCGATGAGCTGGATTATTACATCATTTATGGCCCGGAACCGGCGCAAATTCTTAGCACCTACACGCAGCTAACAGGTCGGATGCAACTTCCACCGAAATGGTCGCTTGGTTATCACCAATGCCGTTGGAGTTACGAATCTGAAGAGGTGGTGCGAGAACTTGCCCAGGAATTCCGCAACCGTCGCATCCCTTGCGATGTGATTCATCTCGATATCGACTACATGAAGGGCTACCGGGTGTTTACCTGGAGTCCCAAACGGTTCCCCGATCCTGCCCAATTGGTCAATGACTTGGCGCAGGATGGCTTCAAGACGGTGACAATTATCGATCCAGGCGTCAAGTACGAGCCGGAAGCCGATTACCACGTCTTCGACCAAGGGATAGAAAATGACTATTTTATCCGTAAGGCAGAGGGTGAGCTATTCCACGGCTACGTTTGGCCCGACAAAGCAGTATTTCCCGATTTTCTGCGTCCGGAAGTGCGCCAGTGGTGGGGCGACTTGCACAAAAGTCTGACAGAAGTCGGCGTTGCGGGTATCTGGAACGATATGAACGAACCGGCGATAGACGATCGCCCGTTTGGAGATCCGGGGAATAAAATATCCTTTCCCTTAGATGCCCCCCAAGGTTCGCCGGAAGAACGCACTACCCATACCGAAACTCACAACCTGTATGGGCAATCAATGGCTCAATCGGCTTGCGAAGGACTGAAGCGGCTGCGTCCTACAGAGCGATCGTTTGTGCTGACACGCTCCGGTTTTGCCGGAATTCAGCGTTGGTCGTCGGTGTGGATGGGCGATAATCAATCGCTGTGGGAGTATCTGGAGATGTCTCTGCCGATGCTCTGCAATATGGGACTATCCGGTGTGGCGTTTGTCGGTTCCGATATTGGCGGTTTTGCTGGCAACGCCACGGCGGAATTATTTGCTCGGTGGATGCAAGTGGGAATGCTTTACCCGTTGATGCGCGGTCACTCGGCAATGAGTACGGCAAGACACGAACCTTGGGTTTTTGGCGATCGCGTTGAAGCTATCTGCCGCGAATATATTAATCTCCGCTACCAGCTATTGCCCTACGTTTACACGCTTTTCTGGGAAGCTGCAACTACTGGCGCACCGATTTTACGTCCCTTACTCTATCATTTCCCCAACGACCCGAAAACCTATAAACTCTACGACCAAGTATTGCTCGGTTCTTCCCTCATGGCAGCACCCATCTATCGACCAGGAGTGGAGTATCGGGCCGTGTATCTTCCCGAAGGCACTTGGTACGACTGGTGGACAGGAGAACGTTACGAAGGCGCGACCCATATCTTAGCTCATGCACCGTTAGAGCGAATGCCGCTATATGTGCGTGCGGGAGCGATTATCCCCATGCAGCCGGTGATGCAATACACGGATGAACGTCCCCTTGACGAACTCACCCTCCGCATCTGGCCTGGAAATGGCGAGTTTAGACTCTACGAAGATGATGGGCATACGTTTGAATATCAAACGGGTGGCTTTGCAACTACAACCTACCGCGTTTATTCCCAAGGACAACAAACGGTGGTTGAAATTCCAGCGCGAGAGGGCAATTGGACGCCCCCTACTCGCGAAACTATCGTGCAGCTAGTGGGTGTTGGCGAACAGCGTTTCGTTGACGATAGTACGGCGCGTCAACTGACTTTTTAAATTGGCTTGATAGAACCTCACCCCCAGACCCTCGACCTTCACGGAGAGGGGAGCCGGAGTGAGGAGGTGCTTCTAATGGGAGGCGCGATTAACCGGATTTAATCTCAATCCTTAACGGTCAGCGATTTGCTCTTGAGGGTGAATCGCTTTTTTTGGCATCCTTTACGTTTCATCAGAGCGATCGCTGATGCCCCTATCTGCAATCTTCTCGCTCAACCCTATTTTGTAAAAAAGAAATATCTCTATAGACAGATGCCAGAATTTTATTAAACCTTAAATCCACATAAAGTTTAACCAGAGAATTTTATTTTAGCTGTAAATTTAATTCTGATAGATGTTGAGAACTTCTATAAATTATTACTAAAGAACTGCCCAACTTTACAAAATCAACACGTCAGAAATGTCTAAACGATGTTAAATGCCTGTGCAAACCTCCCGCATTTGCATAAGTTCACAATGGGGATCAAAGCTAGATAGACTCATATTCCTAAAGAATGATTCATATAAATCATTCAATTGATTATGGATAATTATCAAAAAGGTTGCCATAATAGTCTAGAAAGGTAAATTGATTTTTCACTCATTGCATGTAGCTAAATTGTTACTTTAGCTACACTTTTACCGGATGGTATCGGGGTCAAATCTAGCAATTCTCTTGTTTTAAAAAACTTACTGACATGAAAACTTTAACAATGCAGCTCGTCCAAGCAATTCGCTGTCCTAACTGTGGCAGTCCGGGTGAACGGCATTACATTTCTAGCAGCCAGCTAACGCGGACACAATGCCGTACTTGTGACTACTTGATGGTGACTTGTTCTCGAACCGGGAGAGTAATCGAAGCATACGCACCCGGTCTTGATGCAAGTCGTCTGTAGAAGCAATCCTCAAAGAATTGCTTGTACTGATTATTTAGAAGCTCGAAGTTGTCCGCAAGCAGCATTGGCTTCCAAACCACGAGAGTAGCGAACGCTAACAGCAATATGCTGTTTTTTTAGAGCTGCCACAAAAGCTTGAATCCGAGTAGAATCCGGACGCTGATAGTCAGCATCGTGGATAGGATTGTAGGGAATTAAATTGACGTGAGTTTGGAATCCCCGCAGGCGGGATGCAAGTTCATTGGCGTGTTGGGGAAGATCGTTCACACCCGCAAGCAGGACGTATTCAAATGTCAATCTGCGACCTGTTAATTGAACATATTCCCGACATTCTGCTAACAAATCTTCCAGGGGATATCGCTGAGCTGTGGGGATAAGTTTTTCCCGAAGTGCCTGATTGGGTGCGTGGAGGCTAACTGCAAGGGTGATTTGCAAGTGATGTTGCGCTAAATCGAGGATGCGATCGCGTACCCCTACGGTAGAAAGGGTGATAGAACGCTGTCCAATTCCCACATCTTTATTCAGGATCTCTAGCGCTCCCAAAACATTTACCGTATTCAGTAACGGTTCCCCCATCCCCATAAACACAATATGGCTGACTCGTCGCTTGAAGTCTTCCTGAACTGTTAACACCTGATCGACGATTTCGTGGCGTGCGAGATTGCGGGTAAAACCGCCCTTCCCAGTAGCGCAGAAGTCGCAAGCCATCGGACAACCCACCTGGGAAGACACGCACACCGTGAGGCGCTTTTCTGTGGGAATACCGACTGTTTCGATAATTTGACCATCTGCCAACCGCAGCAGATACTTCACCGTGTCATCTGGAGCAACAGAACGATGATGTATCGTAGAGCGTCCAATCGGGACATCTGCTACTTGGTCGCGCCACTGCTTAGAAAATACAGTAATTTCGGAAAGCGATCGCGCTCCTTTTTCATAAATCCACTGATGCAGTTGCTGTCCCCGATAAGCCGGTTGTCCTTGAGCAAGCACCCATTGGGTTAATTCAGCTAAATTTGCCCCTAAAAGAGGAGGAATCGTTCTGGCTGGGTTTTTATTCGTTACCCCCTGTTTAGCAACGGGCGCAGTTTCATCAAACTGATTTTGATGCTGACTGTCTGTAGAAGACTGAACCTGAGAGCGGGACGTAGCAGACATAAATAATCAAAAGTTTTCGCTAGGATCTCTATCCTAGAACCTCTCGATCGACGCTGGGGTTCACTTTATAAGTTTGCCCGATCGGAATCTCAATTTGAAACTCTGCACCTTCCCCAGGTCGAGATAGACACTTCATCTTTCCGCCATGCTTTTCTACAACAATTTGATAGCTAATCGATAAACCCAGTCCAGTGCCTTGACCGACTGGTTTTGTTGTAAAGAACGGGTCAAACAGTTGCCCTAGGACACTTGCACTCATCCCCGGCCCATTATCTTTAATCCCGATTCTCACCCAATTCTTGTCTAAAAGTTGGGTAGAAATTGTTAAAGTGCTGGGTTTCTTTTTAATTTCTTCTGAGCTTCGCGCTTTATCTTGCTCCTGCAAAGCATCAATCGAATTATTCAAGATATTCATAAATACCTGATTCATTTGTCCGGCATAACATTCCACCAGCGGCAAGTTGCCATATTGCTTGATAACCTGAATAGCCGGAAACTCTGGTTTATGCTTGAGGCGATTGTGCAAAATCACGAGGGTACTATCGATTCCCTCATGAATATTGACGGGTTTCATCTCGGATTCATCCAACCGAGAGAAGTTACGCAAAGTCAGAACAATCTCCCGAATCCGGTTTGCCCCTACTTTCATCGAAGACAAAGTTTTCGGTAAATCCTCAATTAAAAAATCAAGATCGATCTCTTCAACCAGACCTTGAATGTTTGGGTCAGTGTAGGAATAACCCTGCTGGTAAAAGTTGACTAAACCGAGAAGATCCTGAGTGTAGTTACCCACATGGGTCAGGTTTCCGTAGATGAAGTTGACAGGGTTATTAATCTCATGGGCAACACCCGCAACGAGTTGACCGAGGCTAGACATTTTCTCAGTTTGAATTAGTTGAGCTTGGGTTTGCCGCAGGTCTCGCAGAGTTTTTTCTAGAGCGATCGCTTGCTTTCTAGCAGTCTCTTCTGATTGCTGCAATGTTTCTTCTGAGAGCTTGCGCTCGGTGATGTCGCGTAGGATGACAATATATTCTTGAAGTTGGCGATTCGATCGGTGGGAAAGCGTCACCTCGATCGTGCGTAAGCTCGTTTCATCCTGCCGGAATGTCTGTTCGCTGCGACTTTGCCAAATCTCAGGCGACCCAGCTAACCCAGAGAGGAAATCGTTGAGGCGACGCCCAATCAGCTGATAAGCGTCCATCTCGAAAAGGGCAACAGCTGCTGGGTTGGCTTGACGAATCGCGCCGCTATCATCCAGCACCAGAATCGTATCCGGAACCGTATCAAGGGCAGCGATAAAAAGGTTTTCCGCGTGTTCCCGTGCTTCAGCGATCGCAGAAACTTGGGGTAAGCTAGTCCAACAGGCAACCGCGATCGCTACAAAAGCGATCATCATCAGCAAAATGACTAAAAGATTGTTGCTGGCATTCCCCGCAGCCTGCCCAATCCCATCCCGAAGCACCCAGGCGATCGCGGTCGCACTACAAACCAATAAAATCAGGATGATGACCTGAAAGGCAACAAAATCTTTGACCTGAAAGCGTTTCACCTGGTAACGCTCAATCCACCAAGCTGGATAGAAAGGCGGAAAGGCGATCCGACGGATAGCCGCATCACAAGCCAAAACAGCGATTGGAGACAGCAGCCCAATGAGTAGGTTTTGCCAGCTCCAAGCTAAGCCTCCAACGACTAGAACAACCGCGTCTACTACGAACAAACCAAGCGACAACCAAGGCCATCGCACCTCTGGTCTACCTCGCTGCAACCACAGTCCTAAATGGAATAACGCGATCGATGCTAGGAAGCTAACACCTGTTAATACTACAATCCGGGAAATATCTCCCCAAACCAGAAAGAGCAAACTGATTAAAAGGGAAAATATAAGACCGGGTTGCAGGACGCCTTGCCGGGAGACAATAGCAAACACGGGTGATAGGTATCCGTCCAAGGCAAGTTGGTACAAAATCCGAGGACTGTTAGAAACCGCAGTGGCGGTAGCGAGAAGACCGCACGAAGCGATCAGGAGTGTCACGATTAAGGAAGCTGACTCGCCCCAGAATGGCTTTGCTGCCGCCAATAAGTTCAAGAACGTGTCTTCGCTCAAGTTGGGTACAGTTGCCAAGCGCATCAGTACCCAAGAACCGCCCAGAATCACAGGAGGCATTAGCCAAGCCGCAAAGCTCAGAAATCGCAGCGTTTCTCCAGGGCGTCGGCTGTCGGCTACAAATGAGGAGGCTGTCTCGCAGGCGTAGGTAATGTAGACCGCGAACAAAGACCACTTTGCCCAGTCCACAAACGTTAAGGTTGACCAACTGGTCGGGAAAAGTCCGGGGCTATTGGGGGAGAAGGCTAACCATCCCAAACCTTGAAGGCAAAATACCAGTAAAAATCCTACCGCTGGCAGAATAAAAAATGTGTGCAGGATCGCCAAGGTACGGGTACCGCTGAGCGCCACAATATAAGCAATCAGCGTAAAGCCAATTCTGAGAAACGTTTCGGGACAATTAATGCCCAAAGGGTCTAAGTTGGTTTTGATCAGATTGGTGATGATAATGGGATTGAGTGGCAGATATCCGGCCCAGCTGATGAAGTACGCGATCGCTGCATAACGACCCAGACCGGAATAGTTTCTGAGTAATTTAGAAGTATAATTTGGAGTCCCTCCTGACATCTCAGGCCAGTGTTCCCCTAACCGTTTCACTTGCAGGTTCAGCAGCATCCCCACTATCACTGCGGGCAACCACACAAAGATGGCAGATGAGCCTAATGCTGCATGTATCAGAGGGGCTGTACTAATCCAGATCAGATGACCTGTGAACCCGAATCCCCAAGTTTCTAAGGTACTCAGGCTGCGTGGTAGGTGCATAAATGAACGCTGATTTAGCCGCAGATTATGATTTTCAACGATAAGATTTTGAGTAATTCGGTCTTCAGTCATATCTGTTCGATCTCAGCGTGATTGTGCCGCGAGTGCTGCCATCACGGTCGTATATAAGTAGAGTTGCAATATCAATATCTATCTATCCGATCGGTACTCGCTACCGCTATTTGTCTTAATCTTGCTGCTTGCGATCGCGAAATTTATTTACCTGCATAATTTGACATTTTTTGCAATGGGTAGCAGCGATTTGATTGATTGAATGTTGATTGCCCTTTGAAAGGGGTGTCAGCGTGTTCGGATTTCCAGGGAACTGAGACGAGGGGACTGAGAATTGGCTAGAGGCGGGTGAGCGATCGCGATCTAGCTGCTGCTATGCAAGACTTGAATCAAGCATTCGATAAACTATGAAGTGCTAGCAGCGAGTCTTGTCCGGGCTACGCTGGAACTCAATCAAAGCCGATGCTTCTTGATATTTCCTCTCTGCCTTTGGCATTTGAATTTACCTCTCCAGGCCCAATCCTCATTGAGCTGGGACCGTTTACCATTCGCTGGTACGGTCTATTGATTGCTTCAGCGGTATTAATTGGCGTCACCCTTTCTCGATATCTGGCTTCCCGCCGTCACATCAACCCAGATATACCGGGCGATTTCGCACTCTGGCTAGTTGTAGCGGCGATTCCCAGTGCCCGACTCTACTATGTTTTGTTTGAGTGGGAACAATACGCCCAAAGACCGGGTGACATCATTGCCATCTGGAAAGGAGGCATTGCCATTCATGGGGCGATCGTCGGTGGCACTTTGGCGGCTTTGATTTTTGCCCGAATCCAAAAAATCTCTTTTTGGCAACTTGCCGATTTAGTCGCGCCCTCTGTCATTTTGGGTCAAGCCATCGGGCGTTGGGGCAATTTCTTCAATTCTGAAGCCTTCGGGGCACCTACCGATCTGCCTTGGAAACTGTTGATTCCGGTCGAGAACCGTCCGCCCGATTACCAAAATTTTGCCTACTTCCATCCCACCTTTCTCTATGAATCTCTTTGGAATTTAATGGTTTTTGGGTTGCTGATGACCTTGTTTTTTCGGGATTTGAAGAGACCACGTCTCAAGGCAGGCACGCTGTTTTTGGTTTACATGGTGGCTTATAGCGCCGGTCGCGTTTGGATTGAGGGGTTACGCACCGATAGCTTGATGCTGGGGCCGTTGCGAATGGCACAAGCAATCAGTTTACTGGGAATGGCGCTGGGATTAGCGGGTCTGGCTTGGGTTTATTTGTTGCGTCGTTCTCTGCCAGATGTCGTGTCAGCTTCTAGTGATAACAATGCTACCAGCGAGAACACCCAACGATGAATCCTCCCATTTCACGGGGGCGAGATTAAACCTCAGATGCCTCAACCGTCTTTATAATCGGGCTTTGAGAGTTGAAGTGTCGCGTTAATCAAGTGAATTGGTAGAAAAAGCCAGGTTTCAGGAGAAATTATTCCCAAAAAAATCCCAAAAAAAATGCTCTAGAGTCAAACTCTAGAGCAAAACCAGGGTGCATCTACCATTCCTTAATTACCGGGGAAGTGGAACGAATCCGGAAAGTGTCCGTAATCAATTTAATTTTTTTGACTCGGTAGGCGCAGATAGCTACCGCTGTACGGGAATCAGAAGCAATCTGCAATTTTGTCAAAATTGCAGAACGATCAACAGATGACTGATAAGTTACACACTCTAGAAGAGGTTTGTCTGAATTGGCGACTAAATTTATTGGCGAATCATTGTCTCCCCTGGCACCAGCCGTTTACATTGTCGGTGCAGGGCCGGGAGATCCAGATTTATTGACGGTTAAGGCGCAGAAACTACTCGCGGTTGCGGATGTAATCTTATTTGCCGATTCTCTGGTGCCGGTGCAAATTTTGCAGGGGGTGCGTGCGGATGCGGAAATTATTCGCACCGGGAATAAAACCCTCGAAGAAATTCTGCCAGTGATGATTGAACGAGTGCGATCGCATAAATCTGTGATCCGCCTCCACTCTGGCGACCCCAGCCTCTACGGTGCTGTCTTCGAGCAAATGCAAGCCTTGGCAGAGGCTGACATTCCTTTTGAAATTGTCCCCGGCATCAGTGCTTTCCAGGCAGCCGCCGCCAAGCTCAAAGTTGAGCTAACGGTGCCAGGACTGGTACAGACGATTATCCTCACCCGGATTAGCGGACGCGCTTCAGCGGTGCCGGAACGAGAAGAATTAGCCTCCCTAGCAGCGCATCAGGCAAGTTTATGCCTTTATCTAGCGGCGCGTCACGTCGAAGACGCGCAAGCGAAACTGATGCAGCACTACCCCGCCGATACACCTGTGGCGATTTGCTTTCGAGTCGGTTGGCCTGATGAGAAAATCTTCCTGGTTCCTTTGGATCAAATGGCAACTGTGACGCAGCAGGAAAATTTGATTCGGACGACGCTTTATGTGATTAGTCCCGCCTTGGGGACGGTGGAAAATACGCCAGAGTCTTTGGCGACAGCGAAACGTCGTTCGCGTCTGTACGATCCTGAACATACTCATCTGTTTCGCCAGAAATCCACGAACCTCTCCCCCAACTCCTCCTTATACGGGTAAGTTTTGAATATTTAACGCTCCCAAATCGTCAAAAACCTACACCTGTAGGGAAGAAGTTTCCCGGTGCAAAATGTAAGGTGAGAAAAGTCTGATTGGTAACAGCACCCAATGCAGATGAAGCGTTAATAAGCAGATAACCATCCAGGCAATTTTGTAAACTATGCTTTCGCAAATCGTGCGCCCAATGGTTCGCACTCAAATCCGGTTACTCGCTAGCTGTCAGGCAACTCGTTCCACACTGATTGGGACGATTGCCCAGTGGCTGGGCTTTCTCGGTGTACGTGCCCAAGTCACGCACCTCAACGCCGGTTCAGACCAAAAAATTAGCATTTCGCTGACGGTAGACCAACCCGAAGGGTGCGACAAACAAGACTGGCAGCAAATTGTCCACAACCTTAATCAAGAAACCGATGCAAAGCCAGCGGAGGATTCCCAGCCTCAGCTAACGCCCCAGCAACAAAGTAAACTACAGCGGTTGCTGGCTTATTTGATTCAGGCGGCGGAACCGGAAGTCAGGATCAGCTGGGAGGTTTGGTCTCGTCAGCTTCAGGCACTCGGTTTAGAAGAACCCATGCTGCTGGGTGTCAGATCGGCATTGAAAGTGCCCCAGTCGCTTGAGCAATTGCTGGAAGGACTCGATCCAGATATTGCAGCGATCGCACTTCCCAAAGCGGTCAGCATTGCCTTGCTCGATCGCCGGGTCAATGCCTCGGAAGACAAGGCTTTGACAGCACTTTTGCAGCTAATGAAGCCACGCAACGAGGGTTAGTTTTATTCACCCTCCATCACCAAGGCGATTTTACCTGTAATCGATCCGGCTTCCAACAGTTGGTGGGCGGCGGCGGCGGCTTCGAGGGGGAAGGTTTTGGCGAGGTGAATTTTCAGCGAACCTTCATCAATCCAGGTTGCACACTGTTCTAAAATTTCTGCGTGATGCTGTTGAGCTTCCAGAAGTCCTTGCAATGCAGGCGTGAGCATCAATTCAAAGCTAATCCGGAGATTGCGCGATCGCGCAATCTTCCAATTAGAGTAAGCGGGGTCTGGCTCCAGAATCGTCACCAGATCGCTATAAACCCGCACGGCGGGGAACGTTTTATAGAAGGTTTCCCCGCCCACCGTATCAAAGGCTAAGTCTACGCCCTCTCCTCCAGTCCAATCTAGAACCGCCTGTACAAAGTCAGTTTGCTGATAAAAAATTACCTCATCGGCACCTAATTCGCGGACAAAATCAGCCTTGTCCTGAGAACTAACGGTGGTACAAACTTCCGCACCTTTTAGCTTAGCTAGTTGAATGGCGACGTGACCGACACCACCAGCACCCGCGTGAATCAGCACCCGTTCCTTGGGTTCTAGCCGCCCCCGTTCAAATAAGGCTTCCCAAGCGGTAATCAGAACCAGAGGGGCAGCAGCGGCTTCCGCAAAGCTTATGGAGGTGGGTTTCTTGGCGACAAATCGCTCATCAACAACCGCCATTTGAGCATAATTTCCCAGCTTTGCCCCCAGTCCACCTGCACAGAAATACACTTCGTCGCCAACCTTAAACCGCTGGACGCCAGAACCGACTGCTTCCACGACTCCCGCCCCATCACAGCCTAAAATAGCGGGCATTTGGTCTGGGTAGAAGGTGCCCCGCTGCCGCAACTTGGTGTCAATCGGGTTGATTCCCGCCGCCCGAAGACGGACAAGGATTTCTGTGTCTTGTTCAATCGTCGGGTTTGGGACTTCCTGAAGTTGCAAGACTTCCGGTGCGCCAGATGCTGTCATCAAAACTGCTTTCATCAGGTCGTTCTTGTTGCTAAGCCAAGGGTCTTTTATTGAGAACTCTACCGCAAGTCTGGGTTCCTAGCGTCACATTGCGATCGCATCTTTTTCCGGAAATTTTGCATCATAGTAAAAGTAGCCCTTGCAACATTTCTTTGCAAAAGGTTGCCGCCAGTAAGGTGAAAGCGTGGAGGGAGCGCGGTGATGGACGAAGCCCCAAAAAAGATAGAAGTTGATGAATTAGATGAAACCTGGGACGGTGACGAAGAATCCTCCGACGACGGCTGGAAGCGGAGCGATCGCAAAAAAAGAGCTCTGTCTGGTTGGAAGGGTGTGGCGCTTGGCGTAGGGATAGGCATCGCCCTCACCGCAGGCGGAATGAAACTGCTTTCACAGCCTAAGACTGCGAAGAAGCCAGATGCCACGCAACAGGCAGCACCACCCAGCCAAAGTGTCACTGCAACTGTCGCCCAATCCGCCGAAGTCGCCCGCACGCTGACAACCAGCGGCACAGTAGAAGCCCGCGAACTCATCCCCGTTTTGTCCCAGACAACCGGCTTACAAATCCAGAGAGTTTTGGTGGACGAGGGACAAACGGTGGAAGCCGGACAGGTAATGGCAGTTCTGGATAATTCCGTCCTACAAGCGCAACTCGATCGGGGAAAGGCACAGCTAGAATCGAGCCAAGCTGCTGTCCGGCAAAGACAAGCTGCCTTAGCGCAAAGCCGAGCCACCCTTGCCGAAGCCCAACGGAATCTCCAGCGTTATCAGCAACTGGCTCAGGCAGGGGCGATTAGTCGTCAAGAGCTAGATGCTCGCGCCACCACTGCCGCAACCGCGAGAGAAGAGGTTCGCCTTGCCCAAGCGAATATCAATAGTGCTGAAGCTGAGGTCAGGAGCAGTGCGGCAAATCTGCAACAACTGCAAACTCAGCTAGGGCAAACCCAGGTTCGCGCTCCGGCTAGAGGCATTGTTACCAGACCAAAAGTAGATGATGAAATTCAGCAAATAGCCCGGATTGGGGATGTCACTTCTGGCAGTAAACCGCTCTTTTCGATCATCCGCAACGGACAACTGGAACTAGAGGCACAACTTCCTGCTATCCAACTGCCGCAAGTAAAAATTGGGGCACCTGCCACGATTACCTCGGATAACGATAGCCGTGTTCGCTTGCAGGGGCGAGTCAGAGAAATCGCGCCCCTCGTGAACGCACAAAGGCGTGAAGCAACCGTCACGATCGACCTGCCCCAACCTTCGAGCGGGGAAAGCTTGTCCCTACGACCGGGGATGTTTGCCCGTGCCGCAATTACGACTACTACGACAACCGGGGTAACGGTGCCTGCTAAGGCGGTACTCCCTCAGCCGGATGGTAGTGCAATTGTATTCCTGCTATCGGGTGAAGACACGGTTCAAGCTCGGAAGGTAGAACTAGGAGAAGTGGCGACCGGGGACACAAGGGAGATTAAGAGCGGGTTAAAACCAGGCGATCGCGTCGTCGTTGCCGGTGCCGGGTATCTCAAAGAAGGCGACAAAGTTCGAGTGGTCAATGGTCAGTAGCGAATGGCTAATGCGAAGGATAATCAGCGATTAGCCACGAGCAATCAGCAATCTTTTAATCTTTTAATTCGCCTTTTATGAACATTTCCGGCTGGTCAATTCGCAAACCCGTTCCTACCCTGGTCTTATTTTTGTTTTTGACCGTGGTCGGATGGTTTTCCTTTACAGGTTTGGGCATTGATATCAACCCAAATATCGATCTACCAACGGTTTCGATTACCGTCACCCAGGCGGGGGCGGGACCAGCGGAACTGGAATCTCAGGTGACGAAACCGATTGAAGATGCTGTAGCGGGTCTGGGAAATATAGACCAATTAAATTCAACAGTTAACGACGGCGTCTCTACCACCGTCGTTAATTTTGTATTGGGGACAGATAGCGATCGCGCGACGAATGATGTCCGCAATGCGGTCGCCCAAATTCGCCAAAGTTTACCCGCAGACATCAACGAACCGATCGTGCAACGGCTGGAGTTCTCCGGTGGGCCGATTATGAACTACGCCGTCATTTCTAAGCAAAAATCGGTAGAAGAATTAAGTAATCTGGTTGACGAAACGATTAGCCGCGCCCTGCTATCGGTGGAGGGAGTCGCTCAAATCAAGCGGGTTGGCGGTGTTGACCGCGAAATTCGCGTCAATCTCGATCCCGATCGTCTGAAAGCTCTAGGCATTACAGCGACTCAAGTCAACGACCAAATCCGCGCCCTCAACGTCAATTTACCCGGCGGACGAGCGGAGTTAGGCGGGAGCGAACAAAGCATTCGTACCTTAGGCAGTGCGCCGAATGTCCAGGCGTTGCAAAACTATGAGATTATCCTTCCGGGCGGGGGTTCGGTGCCCTTATCCGCTTTGGGAGAAATCCGCGATGGCTCTTCTGACCCCCGGCAGGCGGCACTGCTGAATAATCAACCCGTGGTGTCTTTTTCCGTCTTGCGTAGCACTGGCAGCACTCTGGTGACGGTGGAAGAAGGGGTACGCCAGAAAGTAGAAGAACTGCAAAAAAACCTGGGGACGGATGTCCAGCTAAAACTCATCTTTACTCGCGCTGACTTTATCCGCGAATCCTACGATGGCACCATTGATGACTTGATCCAAGCGTCTCTGCTGGCAGTGCTGACGATTCTAATCTTTTTGCGGAACTGGCGTGCCACGTTGATTACTGCCGTGGCACTGCCGTTATCCATGCTGCCTACCTTTGCCGTGCAATATTTGCTGGGTTACACCCTCAACAACATGACTTTGCTGGCATTGGCGCTGGCGGTGGGGAACTTGGTGGATGATGCGGTTGTTGAAATTGAGAATATGGATCGCCACATGGATATGGGCAAAACGCCCTTCCAAGCGGCTTTGGATTCTTCAGCGGAAGTGGGTTTGGCAGTGTTGGCGAGCGCGGCGACGATTATCGCGGTGTTTTTGCCAGTGGCGTTTATGGGTGGGATTCCGGGACAGTTTTTCCAGCCGTTTGGGGTGACGGTTGCTGTCTCGACAATCTTCTCTACTCTGGTGGCGCGGACGATTACCCCAATGATGGGCGCTTATTTGCTCAAACCGAAGAAAACCTCACCCGCCAATCAGCTACCCGGAAATGGGAACGGGAACGGCGCTAACAGCCGGAAAAAAAATCGATTTCAACCGTATCGCTTTGTGCTGAAGTGGGCTTTGCGGCATCGCCTGACAACGATGGCGATCGCGTTGGCTTTTTTCCTGGGCAGTTTGGCGCTAGTCCCGTTTATCCCCAAGGGATTATTTAATAACGGGGATATTGGTTTCTCGGAAGTTGCGGTGCAACTCCCTCCCGGTTCGACGCTGGAAGATACTAAAAAAGTTGTACAGCAGACAACTCGGTTAATTCAGCAAAGCCCAGCCGTTGAGAGTGTCTTGGCAACGACAGAAGTCAATACTGCCAATCTTTTTGTCAACTTAAAGCCGAAGGAACAACGAGAGGATATCCCTCAAAAGGAATTTGAGAATCAAATGCGCCAACAGTTCTCCCAAGTGCCGGGGGCGCGGATTAGTTTCCAAAGCCAGGGAGCCGGTGGAGCGGGCAAGGATTTATCAATTGTCCTCAAAAGTGAAAACCCGGAAGCTTTGAACTTGGCAGCGGATGCTCTGGAAAAGCAGATGAGAAGCGTGCCCGGTTTAGTGGAAGCAACCTCTACTGCCAGTTTGGTGAAGCCAGAAATTCTGATTATTCCCGATGCGGCACGAGCTGCGGATTTGGGAGTGACGGTGCAAGCGATCGCGCGTACTGCATCCCTTGCCACCATTGGCGACAATGAAGCGAATCTGGCTAAGTTTAACCTCCCCGATCGGCAAATTCCGATTCGAGTGCAGATAAATCCCGATGCGCGGCAGGATATTGACACGCTCAAAAATCTTCAGGTGCCAAGCCAAAACGGCAATCTGGTTCCCTTACTGTCGGTGGCAGATATCCGCTTTGGCAGCGGTCCGGCGCAAATCGATCGGTTTAATCGCGCTCGTCAGGTGTCGGTACAAGCCAACTTGCAGGGTCTTGCTTTAGGAGATGCGGTGCAAGCGGTGCAACAGCTACCTGCCCTCAAGAATCTGCCTCCCGGAGTTGTGCAGGAATCCGCTGGGGATGCCGAGATTATGCAGGAGATTTTCGGTCGCTTTGGTTCGGCAATCGGACTGGCAATTATGTGTATCTATGCCATCCTGGTGCTGCTGTACAATAATTTCCTCCATCCCTTGACGATTATGGTGGCGTTGCCTCTTTCTTTAGGCGGCGCACTGTTGGGGTTAATGATTGCCCAAGAAGCGTTGGGGTTATATGCGCTAATTGGGATTGTCTTGCTGATGGGGATTGTGACGAAAAACTCCATCCTGCTGGTGGACTATACCTTGATTAACCAGGCGGAAGGGAAGTCGCAATATCAGGCGCTAATCGCCGCTGGGATGGATCGTCTGCGACCGATTTTGATGACTTCTCTGGCTACGATTGCGGGAACGATTCCCCTTGCCTTGGGAATCGGTGCGGGGGCTGAAGTCCGCGCTCCGATGGGAATCGCGCTGATGGGTGGCTTCACGACTTCCACGCTGCTAACGCTGGTGGTGGTGCCGGTGCTATTCACCTACGTGGACAACTTGCAGCGCTGGCTTGTGCAACTGCCGAAGCGCGGATTTGGCAGAAAACGGGGGCACAAAAATGGGGAGGTGCGTAAAACAAAGTCACAGGAGAAGCGATCGCTTCCCACGACTCCCAACCCAGAACAAGATAAATTCCCAGTCGGTAAAAAGTAGTTAGAGCGTGTTTCACAACTAAAACCCCGTGGGTATCAACCTACGGGGTTTTATTTTATAGAAGCGATCGCGCTTGCGTAGTGGAATGCGATCGCTTACTCCATTGCGAACATTAGATTATCAAAATTTAGCAGCCCCCGAAGAATAATTGGATAATTCAGAAATTGAGGCTGCACAGCTAATCGTGGATGATATCAAAGACTAAATACTGTTTTAAGAGTCTTGATTTTGGCAGTATCAATAGCACATTCAAGTTTTGAGATAGGATTTAAGCTTTTCCACTTACCTTTACTGGCAGTAAAAATAATATCGGCTGCTTTTTCTACATCAACTGCTTCAAACCCACCGATTTTATTAGTTGATAAATAGCTTATACGGCTAAAAATATCCTCTCTTGATGCCTGTTTAATACTGATAACCTCTGGCGGCGGCGTTGGTGCCGTTGGTGGCGATAGAAAAAATACTTTAGCAAGGGCATCCAACTTTTTGCCCTTAGTAATTCCACATTTCAAAGTTGTGATAGGGCTAAAGCCTGACCAATTTTTTCTATTAGCTGCTGCAATTCGATTAGCAGCTACAATTGCATCTACTCCCTTTAATGCGCCATCTGGTTCTGCAATTAAGTATCTAAGTGCAGCTAAAATGGTATCTCTTGATGCTGTACTCAGATTTACTTTAGGAGTAACTTCTCTCGCTAAAATTCTTGCTTGTTCAATGCTTTTAGGCTCTGGTTGAATTACAATGCACCAGACTCGTTCTAATTCAGCTTGTTGAGCGACTGCATAAACAAAGTGATTGCTAACAACTTGATACTGATAGTCACCTATTTCTTTAACAACAATAGGAATCCAATTACGCCCATTTGATTGTAATACTGCATCTGCTGCGGCAGTAATGATAAATTCTGATGCTGAAAATAGCTCTCCAGGCTCAATATCAGCTAGAGGCAAGTGCATAAGCTTACCAATATTATCAAAATCAACCATACAAAAAATACTCCTTAGCTAAGCCGAGATAATATTCAGCAACGTTCTTGTTTTTGAAAACTGCTGGGACACGAGCGAAGGCAGCACTGGAAACAACTGCGTATTCTGGAATACTGAATATAGTTGTATCGAAGTTCCCTTTTTTAGCTCTAGGATAATAGTAGGGCAGTAATTCAGGATCTAACATAGCTGGTTGACCATTATTAATAGATTTTTTAGTCAAAATATTTTTAATTTCCAAGTGCGTCCTTTGGATTGAAGGCTCAGTTGGCTTATGTTCATTGAAGAAAATTGGTAAAGCAGTTGGACCACTGTCATGTCTAAGTGTTTGCACTTCTGGAATAAACTGCTTAATTACTTTAAATACATTTTTTATAGATGCAAAGTTAGTGTGCTTTGTCGGGATAAGCACTACATCTGAAGCGCGAACACAGCTTTTACTAAAAAATGTCCAATTGGTTGGCGCATCAATCAATATATAATCATAATCATTAACACAAACCCGAAGTAAGTCTTGTAATCTCCCTGAACCTTTTTGAATTTTTGCTTCATAGTCATGCTCCATGTAGTTTTCCAGTTTTGAATCTGAAGGAATAACATCAAATAACTTTATTTTCTTCCCACTTTTATCTGCAAGCTGAAAGGGCTGAATTGTATCGCGAATATCCAACGATCTATTAATCAGACAATCCGAAAGTTTAACAGAGGTTTCTTTGATCCCAAGTAACTCAGTTAAATCTCTTTGTTGTGGATCAAAATCAACTACAAGAACTTTTTTCCCCTGTTTCCATAAAATAGCCGCTAAATTGATAGTTGTTGTGGTTTTACCCACACCTCCTTTATCGTTGTAGAGGCAAGCGGTTAAAGCTTTTGGCGGATTGTCAATCAAATGTTTAATGTTAGCAATTACATTACTAATATTATTATGATTGATTAAAATGTTGGCAGTTGCTGGAATTACTATCTTTCCATGCCTTCTGAATAGTTGGATATGGTTTGAATTAGTAATAATACCCCACTGAACGGTTTTACACTTAGGAGCAAGAAGATATCTTTTAAGCTGTTCCTTAGTATCTAAGTATTGGCGAGTATTTAATGATAAGTTGATTGGAACACCAGCATCTGTTGCGCGTCCCTTCACTTCAACCAGCAGGTAAGGATTAGTTTTAGAAATTAAAAAAACATCACCGTCATTGTTTTTACGAACTGCGAAATCTACCTTGTCAGCACCTCTACCTGTCCCAAACTGGGGAAATCGCTCTTGATTATTAAATCCGAGCGCTTCTAGAAGGGGTACTACAAATTGATTAGTTACAATAGGCTCATGCGCTTTGGCTGGAATAGAGCCTAAAATATTATTCCAATTTAAATTTGTATTTAACATTACGTAATACCTAAGCAGAAAGAAAAAGCCTTTTTCTTTCTCAATGCAATCACGTTTGTTAATGAGTGTGCCTCTGTATTTATACGTAAGAAATTCTTCCTAACTTAATAGCAGAGTTATAAGTTAAGCGATTTCACGATTAATCTAGGATCTGCACTAAGGCGCGATCGCACTCTTCACCCCAAAAACGCGCTCACATCCTCTGCCCAAACGTGATCGCTACTGTAGTTGCGGTGAACCGAAGTAATCGGGCAGTTCTTCCAAAGTCCATTTCAGCAGCCGACAAAGTGCTTTCAAATCGCGGGGAGTAAGCTTTGGTTCATAAAGTCCTGTCT
>NZ_JAMPKB010000048.1:0-45234 GCF_039961925.1 Trichocoleus sp. DQ-U1
TGTGAATACGACCATTCTTGACCGTGTGGGTAGATGCACAAGTTGGGCAGGCAGGCATGGAAGAAGGACAGCGAGAAACTCTACTTCTCTATCATTACATCTTTGGCACTACCAAAAATGCCAGAATCTACATTGGTTTTAACTTGTCCCAGTCCCTTAATTTCGGTAGGATTCCCCACAACAAAACCAACCCACCCGGCGGTCATCTTGTAAGACTTAGATAAACTTTGAAATTCTATATTTAAGCCAGCGACACCCAAGCGGCGTTCCATCCAATCCGCAGCAGCTTTGCGGTATTCTTTAGTTCTCCGATCGGGGGGATAGTTATGAGTCGAAAGCTCGTTAATCGCCTCATGCATCGCCTGGACAATATGCGCTGGCGTCGGACGGTCTGGATCGCCAAGTCCAATGTTGATGATGTTCACCCCTTTGGTGACCGTTTCATGCTGCTTGCGATTAATCTTGGCAAATAGGTAGGACGGGGTCTTTTCTAAACGTTTGGCAAACTGCACGACGATTTAACAACTGAAAAAAGAGCAAGTAGAAACAATTAGACAGTTGACCGCCAGGTGAGTCAAACGGATGAGAAGATTGATTTAGAAAGATTCCAACGGCACAAATATTGTCTCGTGCCATCGACTAAATCTACCTTGAATTTTTAATGTCTTTTATGCACTTGGTACCAGTTGAATTCGACCGGCATCCATCTCTGACATGAGTAATTCCAGTGCCTCATAATCAACGTCAGAAATGTGACCCATTCTGGTCAATTCATAATTTATTTCGTTCTCTATATCTGGAGTTAATTTCTTAATATAGAGAGCTTTTTCTACCAGTTGACGAATCGCGTATGTAGTTCTCATAAAAACCGATAGAACTCCGCATTTAAAAATTATCGTTTGAATATATAGATGAACCAGTGATCTAAAACTAGACTGTAAAGTGATCTAAATCACTGTGAGTTTCGCCCCAATTGCAGCTAATTTTTTAAATAATTTCCGACAACTCCATGAAGCTTCGGAGTTGATGCTTTATAGCAATAATATTATCGTTGATGAGTTTTAATCTTGTGAAGAATAGCCGCAGATGTCTGTTTGAAGACCTAAGCCCCTGCCTTGCAGAAATGCGCTTCGCATAGGATTATACAAAGAATACATCTGTCTTTGGTTAGATGCAGCGATTGTAAAAGATGAATAGAAGGATTTTCTTAATATAGAACTTCTAGAAAGTCCGTATTAGAGAACACGTTCTCAGGCAATCTTATTGAAAACTTTATATAAAAGGAGGTAACTAATGAAGATTTAGCAAATTACCTAAAAGGGGGTAGGCAATATCATATTTACCGTTTATTGTCGAAGCTATTACACAAATTTTTGTTTAGAGTTGAAACAGGATATTGTCATGCAAAATACGCTAGTTCGCCCCAACGTTGCAGTTATTCGCCCCCAAGGTCATATCAATGCATCGAATGCGGTTGAGTTCCAAGGTCAACTGACAGCAGCTGTTTCTTCACCCGAGCAATCCATTGTGCTAGTTGATATGGCGCAAGTAGAGTTCCTCGATAGTGCTGGCTTGATGGCGTTTGTTTCGGCTCACCGTTTAGCACACAGTCTAGGACGGCGGTTTAGCCTCTCTTCAGTGTCGCCCTCCATTCGGATGATTTTTGAACTGGCTCAACTTGACGGAGTCTTTGAAATTTTAGAAAGTCCTGCCGCCTTGGAAGCAAACATTGGAGTATAGGAACAAGGAAATACTTCTAAAGGAAAAACTGAGAGGTTGAGCGCTGTTGCTGAGTGCTAATCCTGAATTGGTGCTAGGGTTGAATCTGAGGCACTGGAAGCAGGGAGCGTTTTGCAGTGGCAATCGCAGTCGAGAAACTACTTACAGCAGAGATACAGAAACCAGCTCGTTATTTGGGAAACGAGCTAGGAGCCGTCCACAAACCTTGGGAAGCGGCGGCAGTACGCTGGGTTCTGACATACCCAGAAATCTATGAAGTGGGTGCATCGAATCTTGGGCATATTATTCTCTACAACATATTGAATGCTCAATTGGGGCAGCTGTGCGATCGCGCATATTTACCAGCCCCAGATTTAGCGGCGAAACTCCGAGAAACACAGACGCCCCTATTTGCCGTGGAATCGCGGCGAAGTCTTACAGATTTTGACATTTTGGGCTTTAGTCTCAGCTACGAGCTAGGAGCCACCAATATCCTGGAAATGCTGGATTTGGCAGGGATTCCCCTGACGTGGCGAGAGAGGCTCACCAGCACAGACGCAAGGGAAAGTGAAGGATTTCCCTGGAATTATCCCCTGATTTTTGCTGGGGGACAGACCGCAACCTCGAATCCCGAACCTTACGCAGACTTTTTCGATTTCTTGGCTCTGGGAGATGGCGAGGAAGTGCTACCAGAAATTGGCTGGGTAGTGGAAAAAGCCAAAAAAGCTCAACTCAGTCGAGAACAACTATTGCTGAATTTGGCACAAGTACCCGGCGTATATGTGCCGCAGTTCTACGACATGGCAGAAGATGGCTCAGTCCATCCCAATCGCCCGGATGTACCCCAGCGGATTTTACGACGAGTTGCTGCCCCCCTGCCAGCTTATTCCATCGGGCTAGTGCCTTATGTAGAGACAGTCCACGACCGACTGACCATTGAAGTGCGGCGCGGCTGTACTCGCGGTTGTCGCTTCTGCCAGCCAGGAATGCTGACTCGTCCGGCGCGGGATGTGGAACCGCAGGAAGTCGTAGAGGCAATTGAAAAGGGAATGCGGGCGACGGGATATAACGAGTTTTCCCTACTCTCCTTGAGTTGTTCGGATTATCTATCTCTACCGGCGGTAGGGATGGAAATCAAAAATCGCCTCAAAGATGAAAATATTTCCCTCTCTTTACCCAGTCAACGGGTAGACCGCTTTGATGAAGATATCGCGAATATTCTGGGCGGGACGCGGCAAAGTGGACTGACTTTCGCGCCGGAAGCTGGAACCCAGCGGATGAGGGACATTATCAACAAGGGTTTGACGAACGCAGAATTGCTGCGGGGGGTGAAAACCGCCTACGAGCAGGGTTGGGAAAAAATTAAGCTGTATTTTATGATTGGTCTGCCTGGAGAGACGGATGTAGATGTGGTCGGCATTGCCGAAACTATCCGTTGGCTACACCAAGAATGTCGGACTGAAGGCAGAAAGCGTCTGCATTTCAACCTGACGATTTCTAACTTTACGCCGAAGCCTCACACGCCTTTCCAGTGGCACTCTGTGTCTACAACTGAGTTTCAACAGAAGCAGAAACTTCTCCGCGACGAGTTTCGCGGGATGAGGGGGGTGAAGGTAAACTTCACCGATGTGCGACTTTCGGCGATGGAAGATTTTATTGGACGGGGCGATAGGCGTCTGGCATCAGTGCTGCGTCGTGCTTGGGAACTGGGTGCGGGGATGGATGCCTGGTTTGATAGTGTGGAGCGGGCTTTTGCGGCTTGGGGAGACGCGATCGCAGAATCAGGCTTAACCTGGAAATACCGCCTTGTTGAAAATGGCGAATGGAACTGGGTGGAGAATCGGAATCAACCGCTACCCATTGACGATTCCCAATCCGCAATTCCCAATCCCCAATTCGATGCGCCGTTGCCTTGGGATCATATCGATACGGGAATTGATAAGAACTGGCTAATCGCTGACCTGAAACGGGCTTTAGAAGCTGCGATAGTGCCGGATTGCTCGTTTGAAGGCTGTTCTCACTGTGGCATTTGCGGGTCTGACTTTGGGCACAATATTGTTATCAAGCCGCTGCCGATTCCAGAATTTGCCGGACACTTCACGCCGAATACAGATAGGGTGCAGCGGTTGCGGGTTTGGTTGGGTAAGCTGGGCGATATGGCGCTGGTGAGTCATCTAGATTTGGTGCGCCTGTTTGACCGTGCTGTGCGTCGGGCGGCATTGCCAGTTGCTTTTACGGGCGGGTTTCATCCCAGTCCCCGCATTTCTCCAGCGAGTGCGCTGTCATTGGGATCAACCAGTGAAGGTGAAATTGTGGACTTTGAGCTAACCCAGGCGATGGATGTGGCGACATTCCAGGAGAAGTTAGCTGCCCAGTTGCCGTCTGATATCCCGGTTTATCGGGTGGCAGATGTTGATTTGAAGGCTCCTTCCGCGACTCAGTTGTTGGAAAAAGCCGAGTATTTGATTGCGGTGGCAGCGGTTGAGTCTGCGTCACCAGAGGAGTGGCAAAGCTGGGTAGAGGCGATTAAAGCCACTGAGAGCATTTTAATTGAGCAAACGACGAAGTCTGGGAAGAAGAAACAGATAAATCTGCGCGATCGCTTGTTTGAATTGGAGGTCAATGAGCCTCAAAGAAGCGCCAGCGGAGCGAAGGGTAATATCCCATTAGCTTGCCAAGAAAAAGCGGCAGAAGGCGTTTTTCTGCGTTATTTGGGCAGTTGTCAAAATGATGGAACTGTACTAAGACCAGAGCATATCGTCTTGATGTTGGAGCAAGTGACGGGGCGGGAGTTTCAGCTGTTGCACGCTCACCGACGTCAGCTGCTTCTGAAGGATTGATTGCCGAATCGGGATTCCTGCCATTGGCGACATTCCCCTACCGCTATCGGAACAACCTGAGTTTATGTTGTTCTTGGGAACGTCTGGCAAAACGATGGTTGCTGGCGGACACACCAGCCAAAGAAGTAGCGTGCCAGTCAATCTCGGTTACGCCATCTGTCTGTATCGATACCTGAGTTTACGATGAAGGTTGGCTGATTTGCCTGGATGGAACCAGCGGGAAAATCTGGCAGGCAAATCAAGCCGGTCAGCTTCGGATGGCTGGAATTGTTGAATTTTAGCGATAGTTGCGATCCAGAGTATCCAAATTCTGGTTCTCTGGCTAAGTTTGGGAACGAAGAACAAACCTTCAACTTTTGATTAAGTCCAATGATGATTAAGCCCAGGGAGTGTGCGATCGCTCTTGCACTACTCTTTGATAAACTGCTTCAGTTTGTTTCGCTATCTTCGACCAGCTGAACCGACGCTCTAAATCTTCATAAGCGTTGTCAACTAGCCACTGGGCGTAACCTGGATTTTTTAGCACTTCTAAAATGCCCCAGGCGAGAGAATCCCAGTTGTTCGTCTGGGTAACAACCCCAGTCTTCGTGTGTTGCACGACTTCCGGTAAACCCCCCGTGTCCGATACCACAACGGGCACGCGGGCGGCAAAGCTTTCTAGGGCAACAATGCCAAAAGGTTCGTAGAGGCTGGGAAATACGGCGCAGTCAGCAACGGTTTGGAATTTATCTAGGTCGGCATCTGACATAAAGCCGGTGAAATAGCAGTCGTCCCAAATGCCTAAATTCCAAGCTTGCTGCTTCAAGGGGTCAGTATTGCCGCCGCCAATAATCACAAATTTGACATTACCCCCCATTTCCCAAAGGACTTTCGGGGCAGCATTCAACAACACGGAAACGCCCTTTTCGTGGGACATTCGACCCACATAGTAAACAATTTTCTCCCGATCGTCGGCAAACTGACGACGGAAGTTCAATGCATCAAACTCGTGCCAGCGTGGTTTCTTTTCCGGTCGGATGCCGTTGTAAATCACATCCATTTTGTCCCAAGGAGTTTCTAGCGCTCGTTCTCCTTCTTGGCGCATATAGTTGGTACAAACAATAATCCGCCAAGAGTTATAGGCGAGAAGTTTTTCTTTGCCGCTAATGTAGCGGTGGTCGTCGTTGTAGATGCCGTTGTAACGACCAAATTCTGTGGCGTGAATCGTAGTAATCAGCGGCACTTTAAAATTGTGCTTGAGAGCGATCGCGGCATCTCCCACTAACCAATCGTGGGCATGGATCAAATCGAACGGGCCATCTTCCATCATCAGCTTCCCGCCGTGAATCCCCATGCTCTGGTTCAAATTCACGACCCAGTGAAAGAAATCATAACCGTAGCCCACTGGCACCCGATGCACGTGGACGCCATCTACCACCTCGTACAGCGGCGCGTGACCAAACTCTACTGTTAGCAAGTGGACTTCATGCCCTAGTTTAATCAGTTCTGGATATAACTCCCCTACATGGCGGGCAATTCCTCCGACAATGCGCGGCGGAAATTCCCAAGTCAGGACTAGAATCTTCATTTCCCCCAATCCCCTCAATTCAGTTACAAATCGCTACAGATCGACATAGTTCTAAAAATTATAGTCTCCTAGTTGGGACAATGAGGGTGTGATAGATTTAAATAATCTTTTAACCCTGAGCAAACATAAACACTCAATCTATTTCTATTGTTGCTTTTATTTGAGGGATAAACAGTTAATACAATAAGAAGTAAGAAAATAATAAATTATGAAATGTAAAGCCTAGAATTTATTCCTTTTCTGGCTCTATACCTCAATCGCTTTCAGCCTACCGCTAGCTTTTGGTGTACTGCGAATAGACATTTCAATAACAAAGTTTGTCCCTAAATAAACTCTAAAAGACACTTCAATTGCCTATCCGGTTTTTCCACAATAATTCTCAGATTAATTAAGCACCCCAGAACGATGCTCTTACCCATTGGTTTAATAGTGAAAAAGAAGGCATTATTTGCCATCTATATTGCCATTTGGGAACATCTCTGACTTCCGTGGGAATGCGGATGTTGCCGGGTTGATATGGAATTGCTCGGTACGTGCGATCGCATAGTCTGCCGCTAGATGGGACAAAAGACGAATTTAAGTTAGAGAAATCTGTTGGCGAAATGCCTGCCAAGCCGCGATCGCTTGCTCGTTCGAGGCAACTCCTTTTTGCATCAAAATAACGCCATCTTTGAAGCCAATGATGCCGTACTCCCCACTACCAGACAGCCGATCGATCGCGGGAACACTCTGTTGCAATAATCCGCGTTCTTCATTGAACGCAGCTTGATACTGCTGCGCTTGCCACAAATCAGCAATAATGTAATCCACATTCACCACTTCACCAGCATCATTGCGGAGTTGCAAAGAAGGAAAGCGGATGATTTCGCGGCGACCCGAAAGATGGGGTACAAGATAGGTGGTAGTCGCTACACTAGCGTCAGGCGGAATCTGAGCCAATAAAGGGCGAACTTGGCTGACGTGTTCCCACTGCCGCGTTACGGGGACGTAAACCAAAGGTTGAATAGAATCTGGAATCAAAAAGTAAAAAGTTCGATTGGGGTTAGAGGTGAATGTAAAAAATACTGAAAGGCAGAGGCAGATAACCCAAAAGCGCCGAAACGACGGCGAAACCGATTTGGGAGGTTGCACCTCAGCCTCACCAATGTCTGATGTCTGAGCTTTTCGCCCCCCTTTAAAATGTCTTATCCAAATTCTAAAGTCGCTTTGCCCTGCCCACCAGAGAATCGCCCCGTAAAATAGCCCCGGCACGATTGTCATCGCATAGCGAATATTAATAGCGAGAACCGACTGTCCCTTCCCTAATAAAAGTTTCAAGAGGGGAAATCCCGCTACCATCCAAGAAGCAGGAGAAATTGCTGGCACAAAAGCCAAGGGCAACCATTGACCTAATAAATACTTAATCGTGCCAAAGAAGGGTGAAAACAGCTCGACGATAAGCCGCCAAGGGTTGCTTACCATTCCCCAGATAATTTCCAGCGTAGAAGCTTCTTCGCCATCCGCATATTGCCCAAACCGCTCCATCATAAACCGCTGAGAAATATCCTCGGAGAACAGCGGCATGATCAGATTGGTGAGGACAATCATGTAAGCAAAACTGAGAGTACAGACCGCAAGACCCGCCTTGGGATAGCGTTTGCTCAGGATCATGTAAAACCCGATACTAAACAGGCTCACGCCCGAATCTTCCCGAACCGCCAAAATCAAAACCGCCAGCACCCAAAATAGCCACCACCAGCGCTTTTCCATTGCCAGGAGCAATCCAAAGGTAAAGAGGGGAATTTGGCAAATATCGTGGAAATTAGCTAAGGTAGGGCCAAGAACGGCGTTAGCGCCGTAAAAGCTGATAGTAATTAGGGCAGAAATCCCCGGTTCCAGATGCTGTCGAGCGAGGACGTATAGAACCAAACCGGCAGCGGTTACGAGCGTAACTTGCAAAACAGTGAGCGTTGCGGGTGACGGAAACAGGGCATACAAGGGTAGCCACAGCAAAAGGGCTGGGGTGAAGTGTTGCCCTAAGCGGTGATAAAAAACTTCTGGGACTTCGCCATTGTGAACGACGTTGGTAGAAAGCTGCGAGGAAAGAGAACTCTGAAAGAAGCGACCGTGAATGCCGTTCCAGAAGACTTGGTTAAAGATGCCTTGATCGTAGGAGGAATAAAAGGTGAAGTGCCGATGCAGGGTGAAAAAGAGAGCAAACAAAAAAAATGCGATCGCTGCACCCATCACCATCCGTAACGCTGGCTGCTTGTGTAATTTCAACAACATCACTCACAATCGTTTATAAATGTTAAATAGATATTAAATTGAAAGCGGATCTTCGCTTCTCGTCCACTCTCAGTCAATACCCCTAAGAATTAAAGTGTCATCGGTTGGTTCCCAGTGCTGAAACCAGATTACATAAAGGCAGCTCTTGAAAAACCTACCCATTCTGAAGCATCGCTACAGCTACTGCTGTTTGTCGATGAACGTCCGAGTTCGCGTAAACAGATCCAGCAAATCCAAACGTATCTGGAGAGCTTAAAGACCGAGGTTCCTTTTGAACTTCAGATGGTCGAGGTCGGAGAGCAGCCGTATTTAGCCGAACACTTTAAACTGGTGGCAACCCCAGCTTTGATCAAGATTCATCCGGAACCCCGACAGACGCTAGCTGGGAGTAATTTGATCGCTCAATTGAAGAATTGTTGGCCTCGCTGGCAGCTGTGTGCCGAAGAATATCAGGAGACTTTAGCACAGGACCGGGAGACAGATTCACCGACCACCGCAGAAACCTCAGCGATTCGGTCTGTTGCTCATTCCGCAGAACTGATTCAACTGTCTGACGAAATTTTTCGCCTCAAGAAAGAAAAAGAAGAACTGCTAGAGCAGCTACAGTTCAAAGACCGGGTACTCGCTATGTTAGCTCACGACCTGCGGAGTCCCCTCACAGCCGCCTCTCTAGCAATGGAAACCTTGGAATTAAGCTTAAATTCAAACAATAGCAACAGACACGCCAAGCTAACACCAGCACTGACCGAGCAGTTAAGCAAGCAGGCTCGTACCCAAATCCGCGTGATGGATCGGATGATCGCAGATATTCTGCAAGCCGCCAGGGGTACGAGTGCCCAATTGCATATTCAACCGCATAAGTTGGACTTGGGGGCACTTTGTCATGAGGTCATTAATTCACTGAAAGCTCGGTGTCAGGGGAAATCTCAATGTTTGGAAACCGATATTCCCCAGGATTTGCCCTATGTCTATGCGGATGAAGAACGGGTGCGCCAAGTGATAGTCAACCTTCTGGATAACGCGATTAAGTACACGCCGGAAGGTGGCAGGATTCAAGTTGCAATGCTGCACCGCACGACTCAGAAAATTCAGGTGAGCGTTGGCGACACGGGTTTTGGTATCCCTGCGGAGAATCAAGAGCGCATCTTTGAAGATCGCTATCGCCTAGAGCGAGACCAAGAAAGAGACGGGTATGGGATTGGTCTTGGCTTATGCCAGCGGATTATTCGGGCGCATTATGGGCAGATTTGGGTAGACTCAAATCTCGATAAGGGCAGTATTTTTCACTTCACGCTACCAGTTTACAGATAATTAAAAATTAACTCTTTAGCTTAATTTGACGTTCAACTGCAAAACTAATCGCAATGAACAAAACGGTTAAACCCTGGATGGTGTAAACGACGGTGACTGGGACGTTGGCGCTGCGTTGCATGACGTTTGCGCCGCTGCGGAGGATACCGAAGAATACGGAAGTGAGGACGATACCGGCGAGATTACCACGACTCAGGAGTGCGATCGCGATCGCATCAAATCCATACCCCGGTGAAAAACGGTCGAATAGTCGATATTTCAGCCCCATGACTTCACCCGCACCCGCTAATCCTGCGAATCCTCCAGCAAATGCCATTACAGCGATGATAGTGCGTTCTACCGACATCCCGGCGTAACGGGCGGCTGTGGGATTTTGTCCGACAGCTTCGATTTGGTATCCTAAAGGCGATCGCGTCAGCAATACCCACAACAATCCTGTAGCGAGTAATCCGATAAAAATCCCCGCATGAGCTTGAGTTTGCGGCAAAATAATCGGTAATCGGGCGGATTCTGCGATTAAAGGAGAAAAGGCACTCGGCGCACCTGGTGCCTTCAAGGGATTATTCACTAGATATCCGACAAAGTTCAGCGCCACATAATTGAGTAGCAGCGTGGTAATCACTTCATTTACACCGCGCACTGCTTTCAGATAACCCGGAATGAATCCCCAAATTCCCCCTAATAAAAATCCCCCCAACAGCGCCAGCGGTACGTGAATTAATGCGGGTAATCCTTGCAGAGATAGCCCCACCAAGGCGCTACCGAGTCCCCCCATGTAAATTTGCCCTTCAGCGCCAATATTGAACAAACCCGCCTTCAAAGGCACCAGCACCCCCAAACTCGCTAATAATAAGGGTGCGGTTTTGGCGATCGTATTGCCAATGCCGTAGTAATCTGCAAGGGATTCTTTAAATAGAATGCCGTAGGCGGTGATGGGGTTCGCCTTTGCCAGCAAGATGAGGATAGCACCAACGATGAGGGCGGATGAGATCGCCACAAGCGGCGATAATATTGGCAGCAGTACAGGTTGAATCCGATTTGTTGTCATAACTGTGGGACTTCGCTAAGACTCCCACAGACTGAAGTCTGGGGCTATACAAACTCAGGCTGTCTACGAAGGCTGAGAATAATTTTTGTATTTTAGACCGCGCAGGCTGTCTTTATTTGTGTAGCTACGATTTCAGTCGTCAGACAACAGTTGAACTTAGCAGCGATCGCGATCGCTACCCTTCAACACCCGCCGAAATACCACCAGTCATTAAATAACCAACTTGTTCCACTGTGGCAGTGGCAGCATCTAAGATATCCACGAATTGTCCTTCATACATGACGGCAATGCGATCGCTCATTGCCATAATCTCTTCTAATTCGGTAGAAATATACAAAATTGCCGCACCTCGTTCTCGTTCAGCTAATAAGCGTTGCTGCACGTATTCAGTCGCACCGACATCTAAACCGCGTGTCGGTTGCATTGCCACAATTAAAGCTGGGTTGCCAGAAAGTTCTCGTGCTAACACCACTTTTTGTTGATTGCCACCAGACAATTGGCTAACTTTAATCGATGGATTTTCAGCGCGAATATCAAAGTTTTCCATTGCCTCAGCCGCATGATGATTAATTACCTCATACTGGAGGAACCAACAGCGGCAAAATGGTAGAAAGTTAAAAACTTTGAGAATAAGATTTCTGGCAATACTAAATCCCATCACCAAACCCATTTTCTGCCTATCCTCCGGAATATAAGCTGTAATTCTTCCTGTCCTCCCCCTTTTTAAGGAGGAGTTAGAGGGGGATCTCCGGATGGTTCCCGAAGTAATAACACGCAAACCCGCGATCGCATCTGCTAACTCTCGCTGTCCATTACCATCAACACCCGCAACTCCTAGTATTTCGCCTGCGTGGAGTTCAAAAGATATATCTTTTACAACCAGCAAATTCCGCTCATCCTCAACCTGCAACTTTTGTACTTCTAGCACTACTTCACTAGAAGAACGAGCAGATTTATTTAGATGAAGTAAGATTTCTCTCCCTACCATCAACCGTGCTAATTCTTGAGTGTTCGTATCTGCGGTTTTAGTTGTCGTCACCACCGCACCCCGCCGCAACACGGTGACAGTATCGCAGAGATTCATCACCTCTTCTAGCTTGTGACTGATAAAAATAATCGTATGTCCATCTTTAGCTAGTTTGCGCAAGATAGCAGCTAATATTTTTACTTCTGGCGGCGTCAGCACTGCTGTCGGTTCATCTAATATCAGCAACTTGGCGTTGCGGTAAAGTGCTTTGAGAATCTCTACCCGTTGCTGAACTCCTACAGGTAAATCCCCCACTTTTGCGAATGGATTTATATCTAAACCATAAGACTGAGCGAGTTGCGCGATCGCCTGCGCTTTCTCTTTTATATTTAGCCGCAAATCGAAGCTGGTTCCAAGAATAATATTTTCGGTTACTGATAGTTGCGGCACCAACATAAAATGCTGGTGAATCATGCCAATCCCCTGCGCGATCGCGTCACTTGCCGAAGCAATTTGCACTGGATTATCTTGCAAGTATATTTGACCGGAATCTGGCTGATAAAGTCCGCAAAGGATATTCATTAAAGTAGTTTTACCAGCTCCGTTCTCGCCTAGCAGAGCATGAATCGATCCGCAACTAACGCTCAAATTTATGTTGTTATTAGCGATAAAGGTGCCAAAGCGTTTGGTAATACCTTCAAGACGTAAATAAGTCATTTTTAATATTTTTTGCTAATTGGCTTAGCCAATATACCGCCGGGGAATTGATTCCCCGACGGGTGATAAGCGAAGAGATATCAACTGAATTAAGCTTGCTTCACACACCGAGTATCCTTTCCCCCCTCTTTACACGCCTCAAATGTAACTTTCTTAGCTAATATTGCCTGCTTCGTATTAAGTGCTTTTTCCTCTACATTTTTTGGCACCATTGCCCCAAATTTACCAAGATAGAGAATCTCAGGATTTTCCAAACCAATTGTATAAATCTCACCTTTTAGATTGCCTTTCACAGCAAGATCGGCTAAGTATGCGATCGCTAAGTCAATTCGCTTCACCGCACTGGTTAATACTGCCTTTGGCGCAACATCCAGTTGATCTGTGGTATTGCCGAAAGCAAAAACTCCCTTCTCAGCGGCGGTTTGCAGCACCGCAGGAGAAGCATTATCCAGCCACTGATAAATCACATCAACGCCTGAAGAAATCAACGCTTGCGTCGCTTCCTTCGCCTTAGCCGCATCATTCCAATCGCCCGTATAACTGGCAGCGATTTTAATATCTGGTTTAACAGACTTCGCGCCTAACTCTAATCCCCGCAATTCTTCATCAGTTGCTTGAAAAGATTGAGCCGCTAGATAAGCCATTTTATTTGATTTTGTCATCAAGGCACCTATGATGCCGCACAGATAACTGGTTTGCAAATGATCGATTCGCAAAGACGCCATGTTATCGCCTTTCACCGTACCATTGACACCGACAAAAAACGTCTTCGGAAATTGCGCTGCTACCTGCTCAATCGCCGCATCAAATTGTCCCCCGTGGGCATACACTAAGTTGTAGCCACGACGCGCAAAATCTGACAAAGCTTCTGCCTGATCCGCTTGTTCCACCTTCTCAACGTGAGCAATTTCAACTCCTAGCTGTTCTTTAGCAGTTGTCACGCCTTCATAGCCAGCCTGGTTCCAAGCTTTATCTGTGATAATCCCTGGCAAAACGATGGCAACTTTTAAATCCTTACCCGTTTTAGCAGAAGTATCCCCGCTAGCTGCTGTTTCTGTTGGGGTAGGACTGCCATTGCAAGCCTTCAGCAACAGACTGGTACCCAAGGTAGCTGAACCGTACAGGAGAAATTTGCGCCGACTATATTCCATCATGCGATCGCCCTCAGATAGATAGTCTTAATTTTGCGCGATTCCGGGATGCGATCGCTATGCTAACGCCAGTCTATTTTTCCAACTGTTGGCTGAAAACAAAGTAACATCAAACTGAATAAACTGAAGAAGCGACAAAATTTGTCAGCAAATTCTAATCGTTAGTCTGTATAGGGTGAGATGGAATACATCAAAAAGAACAAAGAACTGTTGCGAGTGATTCTGTGTGTGTGTATCATCGGCGTCGGCATAGCGCACTTTGCCATCCCAGCACCATTTGTTAAACTCGTGCCGTCGCAACTTCCTTACCCTCTGGAACTGGTATATATCAGCGGCTTTTTTGAAATCCTGGGTGGGATTGGATTATTAGTCCCTCCCGTAAGTCATGCGGCTGCTTGGGGACTGCTGACTCTTTTTATCTTTGTTTTCCCTGCAAATATCAATATGGCAGTGAATAGTATCGACCTCAATCCTATTCCAAACTCACCTTGGTTCCAAGCAATAAGACTTCCCTTCCAAGCAGTCTTAATTGCTTGGGCTTGGTGGTATACAAGACCAAGTGATGGGGAGAAGCAAGCTTCAATTATTCCATACAAACCCAAAACTGAGTAAGCAAAATACCTGGCAATTGAAATCGCGGCTACACAAACAAAGCTACACAAACAAAGCCTGCCTCCGCAGGCTAAATTAAGTCCGCGTAGGCGGAATTGGTTTGTATAGCCCCAAACTTCCAGTTTGTGGGTAATTTGCTTTCCTAGGTTTTTTCGGATGAAAATGACCATTAAAATGATGAAAATACAAACAAGTTTGATATGAATACATCAAAAACAGTGCAACAATTACACGCCGAATTGATAACACCAGAAAATTTTCGGCGTTATGGTCAAGTAATCTCTGCAAGTGTTGACGGCAAACTTTATGATTCCGAAGAAGCGCAGTTAAACCTGCAAAATGGAATTCCCCGATTTTACATTATGCGGCTGCACCACAAAGGTCGCAAGTTTCACAAAATCACGCGCCATATCCAATGCACTCAATGTCTAGGTTCGCTGGAAGGGAAAGACTGGCTAATTGTGGTTGCGCCTCCAAATCATAATACTGACCAACCGACATTAGAAGATATTAAAGCTTTCCACATTCCAGGCAATTGCTTTATCAAGTTAGAAGTTGGAACTTGGCACGCTGGACCATATTTTGATGAGGAATTTGTAGATTTCTACAATCTTGAACTCAGCGATACAAACGTAGTCGATCATTTCACCCATAACTTTCAGGAAAGTCATCAGCTAGAGTTTGAGATTGTCACTAATTAGGGAATTTGTTCCTTTTATCCTTCATCTAATGAACTAATACAACGCGCTATTTATTCCCCACGTTTCGCAATCCAACCACCGACGAGTAAGGCACTATAAAAGCGTTCCACCATCCCAAAACCAGCCTCTTCAAGCAGCGCAACGATCCGCTCTTCCGGCACTAAGTGGATATTTTTGGGAAGATTTTCGAGCCTCTGCTGTACCTGCTCTGGAGGAATACCTTTTTTGAGAACGTAATTCTTCAGGATTTCAAACTTTCGTTCAACTTGACCCGAATTCGACTCCCCGTATGAATCCACGAGCACAAAAGTAGCACCTGGCTTGAGCCGTTGAGCGATACTGCGAAGCATTGCTAGCTTGGTTCCGTCATCGGGGAAAAAATGCATGACTAGAATCAACGTGGCGGCGTCATACAAAATATCTTCAGGTAAGTCAGACACAATGCCTTGATGAAGGCTGACGCGCTCTTGGAGTCCCGCTTTCTGGATGCGATCGCTAGCAATGCTCATCATCTCCGGCGACGGGTCTACCCCCAGCAGCCGCCACGAGGAATTTGCCTTTCCCAGAATCTCAAGTTCTTTACCCGAACCCGAACCAGAAATTAACAGTGAGGACTCTTCCGGGAGGCGCACTTGAAGCACCGCCTGCAACAAATCGTGTATCAGCTCATATCCAGGCACCCAGAAAAGAATTTCTTTATCATAATTTCCGGCGCGTTCTCCCTCGAAAATAAATACATGCTGATTTGTCATGTCTGCAAATTTATAAAAAACTGATAATTGCTAATTTCGGGTCATTGATAGCTGTTACTAGGAAGTAAATGGTAGATGCACTTTTCCTATCCCCAATTTTACTCCCATTCCCTATTATCATTTAGCCCCCAACTTCTCCAATCAATTTTTTTAGATAAGCGGCTGCTTCTTTGGGTGGTAGCATGACTACCTCATTTTTGCGAAGGATTTCGTACTGGTTACTTCGATAGCCGTGACCCAAAATCAGCCCTAAACTAACTGCTCTATTGCCAAGTTCGTTTAACTCGTTGAAGCTCATCGCTTCAACTTCCATATTCAGTTGTTTAATGATTTCCTCATCCATGTCCTTAGGTCTCCGGTTAACATCTTAGATTTTTTACGTACAGTCAATTCCAATTCAAGGTGCTGATACTACACATCTGTTCTCCGTTTATTCTCTTGGGTGGTTAGGAGGAGCTTCATGTAGTACATCAAAATGGAAATGGTATAACTAAATCGCCAACGCAAGCGATCGCATCTGGGTGAAGCTAGTATTTTGTAGCCTCCTTACTCCCCCACACATCTCAGCTTTCATCCATTCTAGCTTTTGTCTAGTTCTACTTTTTCTTTTTCACATCTTTCTAAAGGAATAGTTTTTACGAGACATTTTAAGCTTCTTTTTAGAAAAATCTAACTTTTTTTAATAAAATCATTATCAATTCTCAGCTAAAAATCATTTGTCAGCCAAATTTGATTGTAAAAATTAGCTTAATCTTTAAGTGTTAGCTTCCATATCTGTGTTAATGAGGTAGGTTATGGAGAATGAACCAATACAAAGCCCCTCCAGTTCAAAGATAAAACGGATTTTTGCTTTTTTTCTAGTTGCTGCTCTTATCGCTGCTCTCATCTTTGCCGCTAGATATTTTAATGTCCAGGAACTGTTGAAGAGCGCTTTGGCGTGGATTGATAGTCTGGGATTTTGGGCACCCGTGACTTTTATTTTAATCTACATCCTAGCCACCGTACTCTTCATCCCTGGCTCCATCCTCACCTTGGGAGCAGGTGTGGTTTTTGGCGTGATTTTAGGGTCAACTTACGTCTTCATCGGAGCCACTTTAGGAGCCGCTGCTGCATTCCTCGTGGGGCGTTATTTGGCTCGTGGGTGGGTTTCCAAGCAAATAGAAAACAATCCCAAATTTGAAGTCATCGACCAAGCTGTTGCCGAGGAAGGATTCAAAATTGTTCTTTTAACTCGGCTTTCACCTATCTTTCCCTTCAACCTTTTAAACTACTCTTTTGGAATCACCCAAGTTTCCCTGAAAGATTATTTTTTAGCCTCTATCGGCATGATTCCAGGAACGATTATGTATGTTTACATCGGTTCTTTAGCGGGTAGTATTGCCACCATTGGAGCAGTACAGCCCAAAAATTCCGAAACTGAAATAGCCCAATGGGTAGTTCGTATAGTTGGATTTATTGCCACTGTTGCTGTGACAATTTATGTTACGCGCATCGCTCGAAAAGCATTAGAAAAAAGCGTTAATCAGGAGGAATTATAATGCCACAGCTAGGAGTTGATCGGGTGACTGTGTCGCCAATGGATGTTTATAACCAAACTTTGGTGGCTCACGTACATCCGCCCAATTGGGTGAATCCCGAACCTGCACCTCGTTACAATTTGGTTGTAATTGGAGCGGGTACTGCGGGACTGGTGACAGCGGCAGGTGCAGCCGGGTTAGGAGCTAAAGTCGCATTAATTGAAAAGCATTTGATGGGTGGAGATTGCCTCAATGTGGGTTGCGTTCCCTCGAAATGCATGATTCGCTCTTCTCGTGTTGTTGCAGATATTCGGGATGCAGAGCGATTTGGTGTTCGCATTCCTGAAGGTACAGAAGTTGATTTTTCTGCCGTAATGGAGCGGCTACGGCGAATTCGTGCCGGGATTAGTCATCACGATTCTGCTGAAAGATTTCAAAAGTTGGGTATCGATGTATTTTTGGGAGATGCTCGGTTTTCTAGTTCTGACACTATCGATGTGGCGGGAAAGAAATTACGTTTTAAAAAAGCAGTTATTGCTACAGGTGCGCGTGCAGCTAATCTCCCGATTGAAGGGTTACAAGAGGCAGGTTATCTCACTTACGAAACCGTATTTTCCCTCACAGAACGACCAAAACGACTAGCAGTAATTGGCGGTGGTCCTATCGGCTGCGAACTGGCTCAGGCGTTCCAGCGGCTTGGTTCAGAAGTGGTGCTGTTACATAAAAATGCCCATATTCTTGACAAAGAGGATACTGATGCAGCCGAAATTGTGCAACAGGCGTTTATTCAGGAGGGGATTAAGTTAATATTGCAGTCCAAAATTAAGCGAGTTGAAACAAGCAGCGCTGGAAAAGTTATTTATTACGAAGCGAATGGAAAAGAAGCTTCAGTAACAGTTGATGAAATCCTAGCCGGAGTTGGGAGAGCGCCTAATGTTGAAGGCTTAAATCTTGAGACGGTAGGCGTACAATATGACACCAAAAAAGGGGTAATTGTCAATGACAAGCTTCAGACAACAAACCCTCGCATTTATGCGGCTGGTGATATCTGTATGGAATGGAGATTCACCCATGCTGCTGATGCCGCTGCCCGGATTGTTATTCAGAATAGTTTATTTTTTGGGCGCAAAAAACTGAGTACGCTGACAATGCCTTGGTGTACCTATACTGCTCCAGAAATTGCCCATGTGGGGATGTACGAGAAAGAGGCGTTGCAAAAAGGAATTGAGGTGGATACTTACTTCATTCCATTGAGTGAAGTGGATCGAGCAGTTGCTGACGGCGAAGAAGAAGGATTTGCCAAAATTCACGTCAAGAAAGGCACCGATAAAATTTTAGGTGCAACGATTGTGGCGAGACACGCAGGTGACATGATTAGCGAAGTCACTTTGGCGATGGTAGGAAATGTTGGCTTGAAAACTCTTGCCACGGTTATTCACCCCTATCCCACGCAAGCCGAAGCGATTCGCAAAGCAGCAGATGCTTATAACCGCACTCGTTTAACGCCGTTTGTGAAGAAGTTATTCTCTAATTGGTTGGCTTGGACGAGATAGCTGTTAATTTCACGTTCAAGTGCAAATTTCCAATATAGGAGTCGATTTAGGTTTCGACGGCAAATGCTTCGGGGTCAACGTCCCAATTTACCCAGCGAATCGCCTCTCTAGCAGAGGTGAGGGTGGGTGGAACGCGCAGAACGTGAAGGTGGTTCGTGCTGGGACAGGTCATTTTCAGCAGATGGATGGGTTCGACATCAACGTATGCATCAATTTTGAGCAAGGTATATTCGCGCCAGGTATCGATTGTTTGGGTTGCCAACTCCTGACAAATGCGATCGCAACCAATCTGCTGAATCAACACTCGCCGGACTTCCGCATTGGGTTCTGTCAGCAGCCATTCGGCTTGCCACTGGTTCAGGTGCGTCCAATAGCGGCGAGGAAGCTCAACACCAAAACAATCAACCCTCAGTTCTGGATTGGGATGGTTGGCCAACAGCGATAAATCTTGAATGGAATCGTCACTCAGATTGAGATATGTCAAGGAATGTAGTTGCCCGATCTCTGGTGGCAGGGATGCGAACTGGTTGTCACCCAAATCTAGCTCTCTCAAGGAATGCAGTTGCCCAATTTTTTCTGGTAGGGATGCAAGCTGGTTGCCTTCCAGATAGAGATATGTCAAGGAATGCAATTGCCCAATTTCTGCTGGCAAGGATGCCAGTTGGTTGTACTTCAAATCGAGATATGTCAAAGAATGCAGTTGCCCAATTTTTGCTGGTAGGGATGCAAGCTGGTTTAAGCTCAGATTGAGATATGTCAAAGAATGCAGTTGCCCAATTTCTGCTGGCAAGGATGCAAGCTGGTTTAAGCTCAGATTGAGATATGTCAAAGAATGTAGTTGCCCAATCTCTGCTGGCAAGGATGCAAGCTGGTTTAAGCTCAGATTGAGATATGTCAAAGAATGTAGTTGCCCAATCTCTGCTGGCAAGGATGCCAGTTGGTTGCCACTCAGATTGAGTTTTGTCAAAGAATGCAATTGCCCAATTTCTGCTGGTAGAGATGCGAGCTGTTTGCCTCCCAGAGAGAGTTCTGTTTCATCTAAAGAATTTAGAATTAGCTGTCGAACTTCTTCCATCTGCGACATCATTTCATCCTTTACCTAAGCGGCGTTGGATAGGCTCAATTGGGTCGCCTATAACTGAAGCGGCGCGAATACTTCAGCATTTCGTGTTTCTATACACCTATCCACGGCTCAATTCCAGCTAAGTCTTTATGGCAAACGCTTCCTAGAAAAATCTAATTGCTACTTGCCGGTGTCTCACCCGCAATTCGCTTCGCTTCTTCCAAGAGATAATCAAAAAACGTGCGAGCGACAACGGAGAGTTGTTTGCCAGCCGGATAAGCGATATACCAATGACGGCTAATGGGAAAACCCTCCACATCAAGGATAGTGAGTTCGCTGCTGACACCATCCAGCCCTAGCGTGTGGCGAGATAAGACAGAGATCCCTAAGCCACCTGCGATCGCTTGCTTGATCGCTTCATTACTCCCCAACTCCAACCGGACTTTCACCGCAACCTCATGCCGCTCGAATAAATTTTGCACTGATGAGCGCGTCCCCGATCCCGCCTCGCGCATAATAAACGGCTCACCCGTCAGACTAGAGAGAGGGATATTTTTTTGCTGAGCAAGTGGATGATTGATGGGTGCCAACACCACCAACGGGTTTTCTAGAAACGGGTGGCAGCGGATATCCAGATGATCTGGTATTTGGCTCAGAATATACAAATCGTCTAGATTCTCGCTCATACGGCTCAGAATCCGCTCGTGATTCGTCACTTGGAGGGCGATATCAATTCCCGGATAACGCTGGCAAAATGGCCCTAATAAACGCGGGATAAAATACTTCGTGGTTGTAATCACACTCAACCGCAAATTTCCCTGTTTCAGCCCTTTCATTTCAGCCAGAGTCATCTCAAATTGAGCTAATCGCTCGAAGACTTCCCGGCACGTTACCATCAGTTCGCGTCCGGCGTCTGTAAGATAAAGGCGCTTGCCCACCTGCTCAAACAGCGGTGTCCCAACAGCCTTGGTGAGTTGCTTCACCTGCATAGAGACAGTAGGCTGGGTGAGAAATAGTTCTTCTGCCGCACGGGTAAAGCTCCCGTGGCGAGCAACCACCTCAAAAACCTTCAACTGGTGTAGCGTTGCCTGCTTCAAACGCCCTTCTCCTGCCAGTTATAGATAAAACTCTATTGTACCTATCGCAAATAATACCTTTTATCCATGAAGATTCAAGGTTATGATTGAATCACTGAACAAAGTAACAGTCTTCCTTCCTAAAGGCGTTGTACATTTACTTGATGCTTGGTTTGGGAAGTTATCATTCATTTTCATCCTGTGTTTTGCAGGCTGATTTCCCCCAAACATCAGAGTCATAAATGTGCAACGCTTTCCCTATGGCTGAAATTTTCAGCCTCTCTATTGAGTGCTACATTCACAATCTAAGATTTAAATTATTCTTGAACCTGAATCGGTAACTTGGCTAAATCTGGCAATTCCACCAGCTGTTTTTCCTGTTCCTTGATAGCGACTGGCAATTTCAGGGGTTGGGGTTTCTCCTCTATCCAACAAGCCGCCGCAGGCAGGCATTGCTCCAGGTCGTCCAACGGTCGAGGAATCACCATTAAAGAATTAAATTCCCCAATCCTCTCGGCTTCTTGCATCCCCGCTTCGACAGCCACGGCGACATCTGCCACAGAACCCCGAATAATCGCGGTACATAAACCACCGCCAATCGTTTCGTAGGAAGACAGATACACTTCTGCTGCTTTGAGCATGGCGTCACAAGCTCCAACCATCGCCGGAAAGCCCCGTGTTTCCAATAAACCAACTGCTTGATTGCTGAGACGGCTGTAACCGTTGTTATCGGTAAGTTGGGATAAGTGTTTCCCAAGCGGAAAAATGACTTCCAAATTTGGCAGGGGGCGAGGAATCACCGAAGAGGAAATATACTGACCAAACTGTTCGGCAGTCTGGGCACCCGCTTCGACGGCTAAACGGACATCGGCAATGCCACCTCGGACAATAGCAGTACAGTAACCACTACCAATTTTCTCAAACCCGATGAGCGTTACCCCAGCGGACTTCAGCATCATATCGGCACAGCCGATGATCGCAGGGAAACTCTGAGTCGAAACCATGCCCAAAGCAGTGTCTTTAAAGCTTTTGGATTGACTTTGCCGCTCAAATCGAGCCAGTCCTGGCTGTTGTACCTCCACCGATGACCTCCCAGAGAAACTATTCTTGCGCCTAACTTTAGTATGCCCACAGTCACAGATTAGTTGATAATTGCTAGTGCTGATAACTGCCAAAAGTCAAAACTATGAACTTTGAGTGTCTTTGGGGGGGTGGTTGGCGGATTTATAGTGAGGAAACAAAGTCGTCAGCAGCCGATTGAGGTTCGCTTGTCCATAGACTGGAGTCCCAGCGGTTGGAGATGACGGCGTTAGCTCGTTCGGGGTGTCTTCGCTGCTGGATGTGGAGAGAGTAGAAGCGATCGCTTGCCCATTTTGAGTTTCCTCGCCGGTGGATGCTGCGGGGACGTCCTCTTGGTTGACTTGCGGATCTAAAACAGCCTCGCTGGAAGCGGCAGTTGGGGTGTCGGCAGTTGGGGTGTCAGCAGTTGGAGTATCGGCAATTTGACGAGTGTTATCTCCGAACAGAGAACCCGGTGGCACGACTTGCCAAGACTCCACGTTACTGTTAAAAACCGTCGTCGTGGAACCGATACAGGCATTCGCACCAATCTTGCTTTTGCCGACGACAAGGACGCCAGCTCCCAATACTGCCCCTGTTTCCACTTCTATGGTGCCTTCGTAGGCATGAAGAATAGTTCCCATGCCGATGCAGACACCCGCAGCAATGATAATTTTACTGTCTGGAGCTGCTTGCAGGATCGCTCCCGGAGCGATCGCAGCACCGTCATCAATGCTTACATCCCCTTTCACATAAACTTGAGAGTTGCCAAGTGGCGGCAGTAGCGGCAAGTGCATGGGGCTAGAAAGTAAGGAGTGGCGAAATAACTTTTGGCTGAAGGAACAAGAATTGAATTTTTCTTTTTTACCCTTCATCCCTGCGAAAGGATGAAGAATGAAATTTTTCATTCTTCATCCTTACATTCTTCATCCTTGTTCTAGCGGCTACCGCTCTTCGCTGGCTGTTGAATCAGCAACGGTTTGTTGACGCGACGCTTGGCTTTGGGGTCAATTCCAAAGAAGCGCACGTACTCTCCGGCGTGGCTAGCCATGCAAGCTTCCAAAGCAGCGATCGCTTCTACTTCCCGATTTGTTTCAATCGGAGAGCAAGTGTGCCAAGAACTGGTGCGGAAGCGGCGCTCATCGGCGTGTTCCGTGCCAATCTTGTAGCCTTGAGCCAATATATTTCGCACCTGCTCAATCGCTTCTGAATTTAACAGAGAACTGTTTTCAATCTGCGGAGCGCTGGCTGTTGAACTCTTAGCTGTTGAACTATTGGCTGGGGCAGTTTTGGCACCCTTCGCCGTAGGTGCGCCGTCGGGACGTTGGATAATTTGCTCTAGCACCCGTCGCTTGGCTTTGGAGTCAATGCCAATTAAGCGCACGTATTCCCCTGGGTGTTCGGCTACGATTGCTTCTAAAGCTGCGATCGCTTCCGATGCCGACCGAGCTTCGATTGCTTTCCCACTTGTCCAGGAACTGGTACGGAAGCGGCGTTCGTTCGCATATTCGGTACTAATCTTGTAGCCTTGATTCAGCAGGCTTTGCACTTGTTGTGCCAAGTCACCGCTAAAAGAGGCACTCGTCGAAGCTGGTGTAGCTGCACGGCGATCGCGCCCAACTTGGTTGGGTTGACTCATCTCATCCCGAATAGGTGTAATACACGCAGTATCTCCAGCACACAGATAGCCAGCTCTTAGTGCCTCATTAATCCCAACGACATGACGGCTAAAGTCGGTATCTTGTGCTTGCACATCCGATAGGCGGTCAGCTTGCTGCTGATTGGTAATCACCGCTCCCGAAGGTACATACTTTCCTGGAGGAATCTCTACATCCTGAATCAAGGCGTGCATCATCACAATGCAGCCTTTGCCCACCCTAGCGTTAAATACCGTAGAGCGGAAGCCAATAAAGCAATTATCCCCGACATAAGCGGGGCCGTGAATCAAAGACATATGGGTTAAGGAAGCATTCTTCCCGACCCACACCGAGTATTCCTGATTGTCATCCCCAACGACTCGACCTTGTTCCAAACCGTGAACCACGACACCATCTTGGATATTCGTGCCTTCGCCGATGTAGAATGGCGCTCCTTCATCGGCTCGGATCGAAGTTCCCGGTGCAATTAACACCTGAGGGCCAATCCGCACATCTCCAATAATGTTGGAAAAAGAATGCACGTAAGCGCTTGCGTCAATCTTCGGTTCCGCCAAACTTTTTGACCAAGGGGTCGGGGGAGCCGCAAAGCTGCGGGCTGCCATATCTCTAAACCTCACTAACTGAACAAAGTAACTAACGATATTGTTCTTTCTTGCTGTACAGGAGGCGATTGTCTACACTGACCGTGTCAATAATCGCCACCACCATCGCATCGAGAGGACGCTTTTCGCTGCCATCTACAATCCGGGCAGCACTCCCACGGCTGACCAAAACCCACTCATCTATACCAGCGCCTACCTGATCGCCAGCTACCTCGTATTGGGGTAGGATCTGCCCCTCTTCATCAATGAATTGCAACAGCAATAGCTTGACGCCTCGAAGGCCAGGCTCTTTATGGGTGCTAACAACCGTGCCACGAACTTTGGCAATTTGCATGATCGGTAATTGGGGAAAAAAGGAAACAAGGTAATTGGTAATTGGGAAAAAGGTCTTTTCCCATTACCGATGACCCATTACCCCTTACCCATGACCTAATCTTACGGCCTATTGAAAGGACGAATGCCACTAACACTTTCCCGGAATTGTTCAACAGCTTCCGTGTAACGAATGGGCAGAACGTACTCCAGGTTCTCGTGGGGACGCGCAATAATGTGAGTGGACAGTACTTGACCGCCATTCACTCGCTTTACGGAATCAACGCCCGCCGATACAGAAGCCTGTACTTCCGAGACATCTCCCCGAACGATCACGGTGACGCGACCGCTGCCAATTTTTTCATAACCCACTAGCGTGACGCGGGCAGCTTTTACCATCGCATCCGCAGCTTCCACAACGGCAGGAAAGCCTAGTGTTTCAATCATTCCAACTGCAATTGCCATCAGTTCTTCCTTCGCTTAATTTAAGTGTTTTGACTTGAAAATTTGGACTTTTCGGGGTTTCCAGTTGAGACGCGACCTAAAAATATATAAGGGAACACCGCCACCGGAGCGCTGCTGGCGTCTTCACCCTCCTTACGTCCGGAACTGTTCGACAACTTCCGTGTATCGAATCGGTAGCACATACTCCAGGTTCTCATGAGGACGCGCAATGATGTGAGTGGACAGAACTTCTCCGCCATTCACGCGCTTGGCTGCATCCACTCCGGCGGATACTGACGCCTGCACCTCAGACACATCCCCCCGAACAATTACCGTTACCCGGGCACTGCCAATTTTTTCATAGCCTACCAGTGTAACTCGAGCCGCTTTAACCATCGCATCCGCAGCTTCTACAATCGCTGGAAAGCCCTTGGTCTCAATCATTCCAACCGCAATTGGCATTTATTATCTCCTACCTAGTGGGACCTACACTCGCCTTAATTTGTACTTCTTGTAAAATTTGGACGAGGACACCCATTCTTTCATCTCAAGAACTATCGCTTAGCCTCGCATCATTAAGCATAGAGAAGCGAGGCTTACTTGACAATATAAACTATTATGATATTTTTATATTAAAGAGTTTAAGAAAACTTAACGGTCGTCAAAATGGCGTTTCTGTTCAATAAAAGCTTATCCGTTTCTGGAATGCTTCCTTATGTTTTATAATTTCTTTATTACTTTTGAATAGTCTACAGGATTATCTCCTGTAAACCGCACTGGGGGGGATTTTCAAAAAAAAATGAAGACTTTCCTAGGGCTTAGTCCGTGTCAAAATTAGACACTAATAAGCTAAAGCTTTTCAAGGTATAAATTTTTCAAATTTGCTTTATAAACATAGGTATAGTAGGTAAACATACCGATGTTTTTAATAGCTATGAGGAGAGTTCAAGATGAGTATAAATAATTTTTGGAGTTCTCAAGTGTTAATTTACAGCAAAAAAACGTCATACTGAAAAAAAAATAAACCTATTAATCTGACGTTTACAAGATCGCCATAGTTTGCCTGGGAACTACTTCCGAGTGCCTCTTGGTGAGCAAGTCGATTGATGAAGAAAATAGCAAGGGCTTTCCTAATATGACAGAGTTTCTCACCCAGACAAGTTGGTGGGTGCCTTTCTATGGATTACTGGGGGCAGTTCTTACCCTGCCGTGGTCAACTGGATTTATTCGTCGGACAGGCCCACGCCCAGCAGCTTACTTTAACCTGTTGATGACTATCTTGGCGTTTGTACACGGCACGATTGTCTTCAGAAGTACCTGGAACCAAGAGCCGATAAAGCTTGTATTCCATTGGCTACAGGTGGCAGATTTAGATCTGACCGTTGCTTTGGATATCTCAGCCGTAAGTGTTGGGGCAATGGAGCTAGTGACGGGCTTAAGCCTCCTGGCGCAACTGTTTGCCTTGGGGTATATGGAGAAAGACTGGGCATTAGCTCGCTTCTTTGCCTTGATGGGATTTTTTGAAGGGGCGATGAGTGGCTTAGCCATTAGCGACTCTTTGTTTCTCACCTATGCCTTGTTGGAAGTGCTGACCCTTTCCACCTATTTACTGGTAGGGTTCTGGTATGCTCAGCCGCTAGTGGTGACAGCCGCGCGAGATGCCTTCCTAACCAAGCGGGTGGGAGACATCTTGCTATTGATGGGGGTGGTAGCGCTATCGACTGTAGCAGGAACCTTGGATTTTCCCGATTTATATGAGTGGGCGGAAACGGCTACCTTATCGCCATTAACATCCACGTTATTAGGATTGGCATTGATTGCTGGGCCGGTGGGAAAATGTGCCCAATTCCCGCTGCATCTTTGGCTAGATGAGGCGATGGAAGGGCCTAACCCGGCTTCAATCTTGCGAAACTCGGTCGTGGTGGCTTGTGGTGCTTATGTGCTGATTAAACTCCAGCCAATCTTAATCCTTTCCCCGGTGGCTTCGGCGACCTTGGTGGCGATTGGCACAATGACGGCGATTGGTGCTTCGTTGGTGGCGATCGCGCAAATTGATATTAAACGAGCTTTATCCCATTCCACCAGCGCTTACTTGGGTTTGGTGTTTATCGCCGTCGGGTTGCAATGGACGGGTTTTGCCCTGATGTTGCTGTTTGCCCACGCGATCGCCAAAGCGTTATTGTTCATGAGTATCGGTTCCATCATCATCACCACCAACAACCAAAACCTTACGGAAATGGGCGGTCTCTGGTCGCGGATGCCAGCAACCACCACTGCCTTTTTGGTCGGCAGCGCTGGATTAGTCGGACTCCTGCCCTTGGGAGGCTTTTGGGCACTGCGCCTGGGAATTGATGACTTTTTCACAAACCAACCCTGGCTGGTAGCAGTCTTGCTCTTAGTTAACTGCCTGACCGCCGTAAATTTAACTCGCGTGTTTCGTCTGGTTTTCTTAGGCGAACCCCAGGCAAAAACTCGCAGGGCACCAGAGGTTCCTTGGCCGATGGCTGTGCCGATGGTGTCTTTGATCGTAGTCACACTGCTCGTCCCTGTGATGATGCAGCGCTTGTCACTGCTGCCTGATTGGGAATATCTCAACCAACAAGCGTTGCTGCTACTGGTGATTTCCGGCTTAATTGGCACAGTTCTAGGAAGCGTGATTTATCTACCCAGAACTTGGTCTAGATCCGTTCGGATTCCCTTCAGATTTCTGCAAGACTTGTTCGCCTACGACTTTTATATTGACCGACTTTACCGCGTGAGTGTGGTTTTTGCAGTTGACCGACTTTCGCGGTTAAATGCTTGGATCGATCGCTATGTAGTAGATGGATTCGTTAACTTGGTTGGCGTTGCCACAATTTTCAGCGGGCAAAGCTTAAAGTACAACGCTACAGGTCAGTCCCAGTTTTATTTACTCACCATCCTCGTAGGATTAAGCGTTTTAAGCATTCTCATACTCTGGCCCATTTTAAGTGTTTTGAGTTCCGAGTTGTCCTTAGGTAATTGGTAAGAGGGAATGGGTAATGGAATCCCCAATCCATTACCTCTTACCCTTACGACCAACTACCAACTACCCATTAAAAATTACCCGTTCCCTAGTATGCTCAGTGCTTTGATTTGGTTGCCGGTAATAGGCGCTGCGATAATCGGGTTTCTGCCCGGAACCATGAACCCGCAAGTCCCCCGGAAAGTGGCTCTGGCTGTTATTAGTGGTGTCTTTATCTGGTCTATTTTCCTAGTGAGCCAGTTTCAATATACAGAGGGGCTGTTACAGTTTTCTGAGTTTATCCCTTGGATTGACACCTTAGGATTGACCTACCATCTCGGTGTGGATGGCTTGTCTTTGCCTTTGCTCGTTTTAAATAGTCTTTTAACAGGAATAGCGCTTTACAGCACGAATGACTCTATTCAGAGACCTCGGTTCTATTACGCTCTAATTTTATTGTTGAATGGGGCTGTCTCTGGTGCCTTTTTAGCGCAGGATTTGCTGTTGTTTTTCCTCTTTTATGAGGTAGAACTGATTCCGCTGTATCTGTTGATTGCTATCTGGGGAGGACAACGGCGAGGCTACGCAGCCACAAAGTTTCTTATTTATACGGCAGTCTCTGGAATTCTAATTTTGGCATCTTTCTTTGGGTTAGTGCTACTCAGTGGTGCCTCGACGTTTGAATTTGAAAAATTGTATGCCCTGTCCCTACCCTTGGGGACACAATTTCTGTTGTTGGCAGGAATTTTGGTAGGCTTTGGCATCAAAATTCCTTTAGTTCCCTTCCACACCTGGTTGCCGGATGCTCACGTAGAAGCCTCAACGCCCGTTTCCGTCCTGTTGGCTGGTGTGTTGTTGAAGTTAGGAACCTATGGGTTACTGCGGTTTGGATTGGGTTTGTTTCCCGAAGCGTGGGCGGTTGTGGCACCTTGGTTGGCGACTTGGGCGGTCGTGAGCGCGTTGTATGGTGCATTCAATGCGATCGCTCAAAAAGATATGAAAAAAATGGTGGCTTATAGCTCCATTGCTCACATGAGTTACATCCTATTAGCCGCCGCCGCCGCCACCCCCCTAAGCCTGATGGGAGCCGTCTTCCAAATGATTGCCCACGGCTTAATTTCATCGCTCCTGTTTCTGGTGGTAGGTGTCGTTTACAACAAGACAGGCACCCGCGATATAGAAACTCTCAAGGGTTTGCTCAATCCAGAGCGCGGCTTGCCCCTAATTGGTAGCTTGATGATAGTCGGGGTCATGGCAAGTTCCGGGATTCCCGGCATGGTAGGTTTTATTTCAGAATTTTTGGTATTCCGGGGCAGTTTCCCCGTGTTTCCGGTTCAAACCCTCCTGTGTCTGGTGGGAACAGGTTTAACCGCCGTGTACTTTTTGCTTTTGGTTAACCGCGCCTTTTTCGGACGCCTGTCTGAAAAAGCTATGAATTTGCCACCCGTCCAGTGGAGCGATCGCTACCCGGCGATGCTTTTAGCAGTTCTGATTGTCATCCTGGGAATACAGCCTAACTGGATGGTGCGTTGGAGTGAATCCACGATGACAGCCATGCTCAACCGATCGAGTATGGTCGCGGAAGTTTCACCGATTGCTAAATCGGTGGATATCAAAACCGAATAGACCCAATACCCCAACCTTCTTCCCGACCAGGGAAGCGGGAAAATGACTCCTCTCCCCTCTTAGGGAAGGAGTCGGGGGAGTCAATCAGCAGGCAGTTCTGAAAATATTTCCTCTTTTAATTTTTTCATACACATTTTACGGTTACGAATAAGTCTCATGCCAAGCACCGCTTTAAAATTTTCAAATCACCCTCTAGCCGCGTATATTAACCGGCTGCAATCTGGAAAAGCTTTACTTGAGGATACGCCAGAGAATGTATTAGAAGTTGTCGGCATTCTCAAAAGCTATGGAATCGTCCTGGATGCTTATTATAAAAATCTCCTCTACATTGCCGATCATCAATTCTTAGTGCTGTTTCCCTTCTTTAAATACTTCAATGGCGAGATTACTTTTAAGAAATTGCTGCGCCATTGGTGGCACGACCGGATTAATTATGAGTACGCCGAGTACGTGATGAAGGTGATGCTATGGCACGGTGGCGGTAGTATGGATGCTTACTTAGATTCACCGGAGTTCTACCAGCACGCGAGAACCGCAATCGAAGCCAAAATTAAAGCAAACTTGCCCATTAGAGGTCTGGACAAACTGTTTCCAGAGTTTTTGCTCGAACAAGTCCGTCAGCAAGTTTATTACAGCGCTCTCGGTCAATTCTGGGAGGTGATGAGCGAAATGTTTCTCACCTTATCTGACCGCTATGACCGAGGAGAAATCAAATCAATCCCTGATGTGGTAGAACATATCCTGGCGGGTTTGGTCGCAGCGGCGGCTTCGCCAATTACTTACTCAGTAAAAATTCAAGACAAGGTTTATGACATCATTCCCAAATCAGCCGGGTTAACCTTTTTACCTGATGTCGCTGTGCCCTATGTGGAAACGATTTTCTTTAGAGGGACGCCTTTCTTAGGAACGGTTTCCTATAATGCCCAGGCTCAGCAAATTTCTCCCGATCAAAGTAGATTTGAATACGGCGCTCTCTATGCCGATCCACTGCCGGTTGGCGGTGCTGGAATTCCACCGACGCAACTGATGCAAGATATGCGTCATTTTATACCCGAATATTTATACGAGTTATACCGTCGCAGCCTTCGGGGAGAAGATGATTTGCGGGTGCAAATTTGCATCAGTTTCCAAAAGTCGATGTTTTGCGTGACGACTGCTGCAATTTTGGGACTGGCACCCCACCCCATTGACACCACCGATCCCTCTGAGCAAGCAGCGAATCAAGCTTATTTAGCGAAATGGATGGATCGGTTTATCACCTCGCGCTTAAATGACGTGAATGGTTAAAGAGTCGATTACTGGTTAATGTTGATTTGAGAAGTAGGGGCATGGTAGTTTCATGCCCTTACAGATATTTAAAACACGATCGACACAGCACTCAATTCACTCTTCGTTTTTGAAAACTTGTGTCGCGAGCAAAGCTAAGGCAACGGTACTAGCGATCGCGCCCAACTGGAGAGCAGGATTTTTAGCCAACCAGTCAGAAACGCTCGGTATCACCAGATTGCTAAAATCTCCATCAACTCTAGTATCGCCGGGAACAGGCTCATAAAGGTTGTTCCGATCATCAGGGGACTTCGGCTCGTTGGTGCGTTGAGCTTGGAAGCCAACGAGCAGCAACAAAGAATCCACCAGTTCCGGCGATAGCCGCTGTAGCGCATCTAGCGCTCTAGCAGCATCCCCAACCAAGAAGTCACGAGTTGGATGTTCAGCGACGTAGAGGATCGCGTCAGCGACCAGCCTGGGGTCATAGTAGGGCGGTATCCCTGACGGCTTCACGCCTAGCTTGGTGAGACCATTGTTCCAGAAGGGTGTATTGATCACCGCTGGTTTCACACTCGTCACGCTGATGGGAATACCCTCATGTTGCAGCTCAACGCGCATCGCTTCGAGGAATCCTTCGATCCCATGCTTTGCTGCGGAGTATGCACTTTGGTAAGGGAGACTTCGCAAGCCCTCCATTGAAGAGATGTGGATTAGCGCCCCCTGTCTCTCTCGCTTGAGATGGGGTAGCGCCGCCATTGCACCATATACCTGCCCCATCAAGCTAACATCAATGACGCGCTTAAACTCTTCTGGTGTGGTGTTGTCGAAGGTGGCAAAGATGCCGACAGCAGGGAGGTGTACCCAGGTATCGAGCCGCCCGTAGACTTCGACGGTACGGTCTGCGATCGCCTTCACCTGCTCGAATTCTGACACATCAGCTACCACAGCCGTTGCTTCACCACCAAGGCTACGAATCTCGTCCATCAAGGATGCTAGCTTCGACTCACTACGAGCTGAGACAACTAACTTTGCCCCTTTCTTGGCGAACTGAAGGGCTGTCTCGCGCCCGATGCCGCTGCTCGCCCCAACGACGGCAACAACCTGCTGATTGATTGGTTTTAGTTGCATTAATGCTACTCCTTAAAGTTTTTATGCCAAAAAATTCACCTTAAAGGTAAAGTTTTTCTAGAACGTTTGGTCTAATTGGAATCTACAAAATCAACTTTTCAATAATTACATCATACTAAGCAATAGAGAAACAAACATTGTATTTAAGCAGAGTTAAAAGCGCTCTGGATATTGTAAAAATCAAAAATTAGGATCTTGCCTGATTCCTCATCAGTTAAAAGGGGCATATTGTAAGCCGCGATCGCTTGCTCAATCTACTGATAACTATTCAGACAAATTTATGTGCTTCTAAGCAGAATAATTACTATGCCTTCACTCAACTTCTACCCAAAGCATGGTTTAGCATTAAGCTACGAAGTGCCCGTAGATACATAGAGCTTTAAATTCATGATGAATAAAGTTTTTTATTTGCAGGAATAATAAATTTTCATCCTATTTGTGGATTTTGCTAGTCTCATCTTTAGATATGTTGCATTTATAGGTATTCGCAGGATTCACATAAAGCATTATGGCTGATAAAACTAGGAAAGCAGACAACGAAGGCAATACACGCAAACAAGGAAATCTTTCAGATATACCCATTGAAGATACTGACCTAGTTTCAGATATCCCCGTAGAAGATACTGGCGAACCAATTATTTCAGATTTACCCCAGGCAATTACTGAATCCTTGGGAACGGGTGTTGCCCAAGAGCCAGGACTAGAAATTGGTGGGCGAACCATGCGCGATCGCATGGAGCAGTACACATCGGCTGGCCCAGAACTAACCGGCGGTGATATTGATGCTCGTTGGGATCAGGCGGAAGCGGTTGGTGACGAAGCAGTAGGGGGAACTGTTGCTACTCCGGATCAGAATGTTGTTGACGAACTGGGAGTTGCTGTTGGGCTTGATTATGACGACGGGGTATCTCTTCAGACAAACGAGATTTTGGAGTCACGCGACGCTGGTCGATGGGAGTTAGACCCCATGTCTGCGGAAGATTATCCGGAGCATTGAGTATTGTGTGGAGCGCGATCGCATTTTCAGTGAGATTCCAGTAAACCCTTGCAATCAGGGAACTCCCAGAAAAAAATTATCAATCTAGATTAATCCTAACTAAGAGCAGTTTATGGCAACCCCAGATCCCGACACCAAACCAATAGACCTAGAAATCACTGGAAACATTGATACACCAGATACACCATCGATGCCAGCTCCAGATGCCTATGTTAATTTAGGCGATTCGGCAAGCAACCCGCTAATTATTTCGCCACTGTCGGAAGAAGCAGAAGCAACGGACTACCAGGAAGAGACTAAAGATGCCGAACGCTCAACAGCAGCTAGTGAGGGAGAGTGACTTCTGTTGGCAGGGTTCGCAGGGCGATCGCTCCGAGTACAACAACACTTGCGATCGCGCCCCACTTCAGAACGGGATTTTTATCCACCCAGTCGGTAACGCTCGGTATCGCTAAGTTGCTAAAATCTCCCTTAACCCGGTCATTGGCTGGGATAGATTCATAAAGATTGCTTGGCGCATCGTCTGACTTTGGCTCGTCGGTGCGCTGGAGTTTAAAGGCAACCCGCTGCAATATGGCATCTACCAGTCCAGGTGAAAGCCGTTGAAGCAAATCTAGCGTTCTAGCCGCATCCCCAACCAGGAAGTCACGAGTTGGATGTTCGGCAACGTAGAGAACCGCATCAGCCACTAAACTCGGTTCGTAAAAAGGCGGTAGGCTGGCTGGCTTCACACCTAACCTTGTGAGCGCATTGTTGTACAGAGGTGTGTTGACGGCGGCGGGTTTGACACTCGTGACGCTGATGGGGATTTTCTCATGTTGCAGTTCGACACGCAGGGCTTCGATGAATCCCTCCATACCGTGCTTTGCGGTGCAGTAGGAACTTTGAAGCGGGAGACTTCGCCTGCCCAAGACTGAAGACAGATGGATCAGCGCCCCTCGCCCCTCACGCTTGAGATGGGGGAGTGCCGCCATTGCACCGTATGCTTGCCCAATCAGTCCGACATCAATAACCCGCTTGAACTCTTCTGGTTTTGTCTTATCGAAAGCGGCATAAACGGCAATCGCGGGGCAATGCACCCAGGTATCGAGTCGCCCGTACACCTCTACAGTACGGTCTGCGATCGCTTTCACCTGCTCGAATACCGTCACATCGGCGACGATAGCAGTTGCCTCACCGCCGAAGCTTTTAATCTCGTCCACCAAGGACGCTAGCTTCGACTCACTGCGAGCGGAAACTACCACCTTTGCCCCTCTCCTGGCAAACTGGAGGGCTGTCTCCCGCCCAATGCCACTGCTCGCTCCCACGACTGCAACGACCTGCTGATTGATTGCCTTCAGTTGCATCAATGCTACTCCTTAAAGTTCTCATTAAAAATTCTTCACCCCTGGAGGTGAAGTCAATCTAGAAATGCTTGATTTAATTGAAATCTACGAGTTCAACTTCTACCCAATAAATAAGCCAGAGCAAGCGTGCCTACATCAGCCGCAGGGTTGACAGTTCTCTAAGCAGCAACTCCAGCGAGAAACTGGCTCAACTGGGCACTGAAAATTTCCGGGCGTTCGACATGGGGTAAGTGACCGCAGTCGGGGATTAAGGCCAGGTGTCCTTGCTTTAGGCGGGTAACCGCGTCGTGAGCTTGCTCTTTTGGAAGAACCAAATCCTCCGTCCCCCACACGACTAGAGTCGGCATCGGTAACTCTCCTAGAGAGTCGAGAAATACTTGATGCTGTCCAAATACATTCAGCTGGGCGCGCAGCGAGGTCAGAGTAGCTTGAAGAAAACCGGGCATCTGAGACATTCGCTCTTGCTCTGCTATCCACACCGCGGGAGCCTGCGCGGGGTGGGCGAAGAACAGTGTCGCCCGTAACCAAGACCGCATTTTAGCGCCAGGAGGCGTTTGGCACCCAACGATCGCTACATCCCCATACCCAGGTAAAGTTAACTGAGACAGCAACGGGGTGACAGCGTAACCAAGCCCGGAACTATCTACCAGCACCAAAGCTGCGACTTGTTCGGGACGGGATAGGGCAAAGCGTAACGCAACTTGACCGCCTAGGGAGTTGCCCACTAGCACCGCCCGCTCAATTCCCAGCGCGTCAAGAAAATCGACCAAGAACTGCTTAAGAAACTCTGGCGTGTACTCAAGGGATGGTTTGGCACTATCACCGAAACCGGGAAAGTCCGGCGCATAGACACGATAGGTAGCTCCCAGGTTGGGAAGCACCCAAGACCAATCGAGAGCGCTGGCACTATCTCCATGTAGCAGCACTAACGGTAGACCATCATCGCCTGCTTTAAAGTACCGGATGCTTAAACCGCTCACATTGATTCGCCGCTCTTCAACCTCTGTTTTCACGCTTGGCTCCAATCCCATCTAAATAATGAAGTTTAATTATTAGTGTTGAATGTTCATTCAACCCAATGCGATCGCTATCGCCCTTAAGTGTGATGAGCGCCGTTGACTCTCACAACTTCGCCAGTGACGTAGCTGCTTGCGCTCGGTGAAAGCAGGAATGCAACTGCCCAAGCAACTTCCTCCGGTTTACCGAAGCGACGAAGCGGAATCTCGGACACAATGCGCTCTTTCACCTTATCTGGCACCGACTTAACCATATCAGTCTCAATAAATCCCGGTGATACAGCGTTGACTCGTACCCCATAACGAGCCGCCTCTAAAGCGAGGGACTTGGTTAAACCAATCACAGCCGCCTTGGTTGCGGCGTAGTTAGTTTGACCGATGTTTCCCCGTTCACCCGAAATCGAGCTGATGCAAACCACAGAGCCTTCTTTCCGCTCGTACATTTTGGGGATAACGGGCATCAAGGTGTTGTAAACGCCTTTCAAGTTAGTGTTAATTACGGCATCCCAGTCTTCGGTTGTCAATTTGGGAAAAAAGTTGTCTTGGGTAATCCCAGCATTCGCCACAATCCCGTAAATTGACCCTAGTTTCTGTTCAACCTGTTCTGCTACTGCTTCCATCGCTGCTTTGTCGGTTACATCAGCTTGGATTGCGATCGCTTTATGCTGACCATTGGTAGCGCTGCGGTGGGTGTAAGCTACCTTAGCTCCCAGCTCCTCCAAGAGACTGACGATAGCGGCTCCTATCCCTCGATTACCACCCGTTACCAAAACGACTTTATCTTCCAGTCCCAAAGACACCATGAGCCACTTTCACCCCTATTTCTATTACTGATTCCAGTGTCTTTGCCGCTTAGCGCCAATATTTGCAGTTGTAGGTTGGGAGGATGGATTTATTAACGCCCAATTTCCTACGTAGGGGCATGGCATTGCCATGCCCCTACAAATCGCGAATTGTGTATGTAATCAGTACAGCAAGATGCTGACTTTTATTGCAATTAGGCTGACATTTCTTGCTGAATCTTGCTCTTGGCAGCTTTGAATTCAGTAGCCATTTGCTCTTTCTGCTCAGTGCTACAATTTTTGTCAATTGCCGTGAACATCGTAAATTCTTCTTGGCGAATGTGGTCGCCAACCACTTCCATTAGGTCTTTAATTTTTGATCTGAAATGGTCGGCATTAGCAGGGTCAATCGCCTTAATTTCATCGAGCATCTGCTTCATTTGCGCTTGCTCGTCGTAAAGCTCTTGAGTGTTGTCATCGCCGTAGAAAGAGCGTACTTTCGGGTACACTACTTCTTCTTCTGCTTGAGCGTGTGCTAATAAATCTTTGTAGATTTGCCCGAAATACTCTTGGAGCTTTTGAGGATCTTTCGTCGCCCCAACTTCAGTGAAAAGTGTATTCACTTTCTCATGATCCAGCCGGATAAGGGTCTGGATATTCATATCTTGCTTGTCAGTGTTTTGCGTAACCACACTGCCAGCTACACCCGATAGGGCAGCAACTGCATCTTGCACCCTTGCCCAGAGTCCCTGATGCGCGTCTTGACCAGTCATTTCGCGGACTCCCACCTGTTCGAGCATCCCCTTGAGCTGTTCTTGGTGAGCGCGACCCTCGAAGTTAACAGTATTGAGAGGCCCAATTGCCAGTTCAATATCAGCCCCTACAACTTGAGCGGCTTTGTGGATCATGATTCCACTCATGGCTTGACCATGCTTCATCAGTTCATGGTGAATGAGTTTCTGATAATAAGTAAACTCATCGCCGGACATCATCTGCTCAAACTGCGGAATAAATATCTTGGTTGCAGGACTCGGTTCAGATTGAATGCCGTATTGAACGATTACAGTGTCTATAATGCCCAGATTTTTCTGGTCATCAGAAAGCATATTCTGGAGACGTTCGCGAACATCTTCATAAGGGCAGGCATCAATGAGTTTTTGATCGTTAGAGATGATTAAACTTTGAAAGGCTCTCAGGTCTGCCAATCTTTCGCCAATCGCCATCCGCTTTGTATCGTCTATTGTTGTAACCATGCTTTGTTATCCTGTAGGAAAATAATTTGATTGATACCCGCTTCACGGCAGAGGTAATGTAGCTCAATACGAGTTACCCAAATATTACTCATAGAGCTTTTAGAGATGTTGTCCACCCCTTGCTTTGAGAACTCGAATGAACACCATTACCTTAGTTTTGGAAATGGGTTATTTCAAGCGAAAAAAACATTGAATATCTTGATTTTGTCGTTAATCCAGTTCTCTTCCACCTAGCCCAGGTTAGATGTTTTGGTTTAGTCCACGAAAAGCTGAGCTGGATTATAGAACCAAGAATTCTACGGCTATACGTTGTAAAAACCTTGGAAGTGTCAATTATCCAAGCCGCTCAATTGCGATCGCAGTTCCGCCACCAGTTCCATGACACACCGATGCCAGTCCCATCTGTCCATTTCGCTCCTGCAAGGCGTTGAGCAGGGTGACGATAATTCGCGCCCCCGACGCACCGATGGGATGCCCCAGCGCGATCGCTCCCCCATAGACATTTAGCTTCTCGTAAGGAATGCCCAGCTTGCGGTTGAACAGCACGCTGCTTAGAGCAAAAGCCTCGTTGTTCTCAAACAAGTCAAAATCGTAGATTCTCATCTTGAGCTTGTCTAAAAGCTTGTTGACTGCCAGAATCGGAACCTCTGGGAAGCGCCAAGTTTCTCCACCTATCGACGCTCCCCCAAGGATACGGGCTAAGGGTTTGAGTTTAAAGCGTTCCACCGCCGTTTTGCTTGCCAAAACTAAACCTGCGGCTCCATCGGATATCTGACTGCTGTTTCCAGCCGTGAACACCCCATCTTCTCTAAAAGCAGGCTTTAGCTTGGCAAGGCTCTGCAAGGTGGTTTCGGGGCGAATTCCCTCATCCTTGTCCACGAGTTGCAAACCTTTTTTGCCCTCTATTCTTATGGGTGCAATCTCCTTGTTGAACCAGCCGTTCTCGGTTGCGATCGCTGCCCTAGCTTGTGAATATAGCGCTACTTCGTCTAAATCCTTCCGCGTCACTTGGTAAGCTGCTGCCAGCCGCTCAGCTTGCTCTCCCATCGTTTCGCCGGTCGTGGAATCGGTAAGACCGTCGTAAAGTAAAATATCGCTGAGTTGCTCTGGCGCACCCAGTAGCATTTTATACCCCCATCTGCCTCGATGCGATAGGAAAAACCCTGCCTGGGACATGGATTCCATGCCGCCAGCAAGTATGATTTCCGCTTCGCCAGAGCGGATAGCGGTGGCGGCGTTCATCACGCTCATCATGCCCGATGAACACACCATATCCACTGCATACCCGTTGACCGTCTGGGGAATCCCGGTTTTGAAAGCTGCCTGACGGGGCAAAGACTGCCCGTGTCCCGCCCTGAGTACATTACCAAAGATATATAGGTCTAAAGCTTCCCCCGAAACTTCCGCCCGATCCAACGCTGCTTGCATGACGTGGGCACCTAATTCTACTGGGGAAAAACCCGCTAACGCACCTCCGAACCGACCGAGCGGTGTCCGTACTGCCGAGACAATATAGGCTTCTTGCATACATCCTCATTATTTTTTACAATGTCAGGTCTTGTAACTTTACTAACTTAAGGCGGGATATTTCTTGAGGCTACTTTCATTAGTTTCAGGAAGGTTTCACCATTTACAATAAAGTCGAACTCAAGCCAGCAATTGTGATAGCTTCCCGCAGATAAATTAACCCCTATTCTGCGACAAAGGGATTTTTCCCAAGACCGTAACGCCGAAATTCAAAAGACGCTTTTTTGTAAATTATATTTACAATTAACTTAAAAAATTTAGTTTATTTATAAATCATCCATTAGAGCTAATCAACAATTATTATTTGATTAAAATAGTGGACAAGCCATCGGTATTCCATAAGAAAGTAACAGGAGTAACACTAATGGATTGGGCGAATAATTTTGAGCAGTTTACCAGACAGTTAAGCGAGTTGCAGAGTGGTATTCTCAAGAGCTGGACTTCTACCATGCCGACTATGCAAGGTTTCAATACACCCAGTTACCGCGAGAATTTCGAGAAAACTTTGAAATTCCAGGAAGAAGTGCTGGCAAGTTCTCTGCAATTTCAGGCTTTGCTGGCTCGTCTGTCAATCGAAACTCAGAAGCAATTGTGGGAGGGATATTTTAATACGATCCGGAGTACACAAAGCCAAAAATCTGAGTGACTATTAGAGTTGTTTTTGAGATACGAGTGGTTTCAGGTTTTTTAGAGTTTGTTTGTAAAACAATTTACTTTGCAAACATCCTCTAAGGATTAATAAAGCTCGCAAATGTATTTCTTGGGAGCTTTTTTTACTATAAAACAGTTTTGGAAAAAAGTTTTATATTCGCTTCTTATCATCAAAGCTTTCAATCTAGTAAACAAGCCACAAACCAAAATAAACCTGCTAATTTATTTAATCCTCTACCTACAGAAAGGACATAATGTTAAGCAAGCTTGTACTTTTGAATACAAAGGCCGAAGCTGAACTTTGGAAAGATTTCCTAAAGTCTAGTTACCCGACAAGTAAACTGCGCGATCGCTCAATGTAGAATGATGCCAAGAAGGTTTTGACCGATTCCTCCTCACGCCTCTTGCCATCATGGATTTTAGCCAATTGCTTGTTAGAAAAATAGACGCGATCGCCAAAAACTGGGTTGAAGCAGTCCGCTTGGATAGGCAGATTTCCAGCACTGACGATTTACCCAGATCGGCGATCCGGAATCATATTCCTGATGTGCTAAAAGCGATGGCAACTGTACTTTCCCGCTCCCAAGAAAACGATATTCAGTCCATCGTCCAGAACAGTTTGCATCATGGTGTTCTGCGGGCTGAACAAGGTTTCGCTACCACTGAAATTGCGCGAGAGTATCGTCTACTGCGCCAGACGATCTTTTCCACTTTAGAGGCAGATTTACTAGAGGGTACGGTTCCGGAAGTGATGCGAACCTACAATGCAATTGACGCGACCATCGACGAAGCGATCGCCCAATGCTTCAAAAGTTATGTAGAGGAGCGATTGCAAGAACTACAGCAGGTGCAAAGTCAGGTAGAGTTAACCAATCAAGAACTCACTCGCTTGGTAAAAGCGAATCAGGATAATCTCTCTCAACTAGCCCACGAACTGAAAAATCCTCTGAATTCGATTATTGGCTACTCGGAGCTGATGTTACGCTCTTCACGAAAGAATGTTGAAGTTCAAGACAATTTCCCGAATCTGGAACACATTGAGCGCGTGCTACGCAATAGCAGGCACTTACTGCGCCTGATCAACGATACCCTGGAAATTTCCCGGTATTCAGCAGGGAAGATAAAACTGCACCCAGAACTAATAGATGTACGCTCTTTAATCAACAATGTAGTTGAAATGTTGGAGCCTTTGGCAGCAGCCAAAGAGCTACAAATGGTGGTTGATTCTGATTCGGCTAGTGCCGATAGTTCTGCTGCACGCGCTCCTGAAAAAGTGCTGACAGACGCCTTGCGATTGCAGCAAATTGTCACGAATCTTTTAAGCAACGCAATTCGCTACACAGAGACAGGAAGTGTCCAATTAACGTGTCAGATGTTATCTGATAACCGCTGGTCTATTGCAGTGAGCGACACTGGTATTGGCATTGCTCCTGAAGACCAGGCGCGGGTTTTTGACCCCTTCTTTCAAGCTGGAACTCGCGATCGCATGCCCGATAGCACTGGCTTAGGTTTGGCAATTGTCGCCCAACTGGTAAACCTAATGCAAGGCAAAATCGAGCTGGTATCCCAGGTTGGCCTTGGCTCCACCTTCACCGTCATCTTGCCCCTAGAAGTGAAAACCCTGGAATCAATTTCTTGAATTTTGGTTTTATCTGGTTTTTGTTTTAACTGTATAATTCTTGAAATTATTGAGAAGGATTAACGATACTTTTCAATCGCAAAGATGCTTTAATTCTTGCCATTAACTCCTCAAAATCAATCGGCTTCCGAATGAAGTCATTCGCTCCTAACTCTAATCCTTGAGGGATATTAGCACTCTCACTTGCCGTAATCATCAGAATCGGAATAAAAGGGAGTTGCGGATTTTCCCGAATCCGCCGAGTTACTTCATAACCATCCATTCCTGGCATCATGGCATCCATCAACACTAAATCCGGTGGCGATGCTTCTATCTTGGCTAACGCTGACTTACCATTTCTAGCGCTATCAATCTCATACCCTTCTTCCGCCAATATCTCCTCTAGGAGGGATACATTATCCTCTAGATCATCTACCAATAAAATGCGTTTAGCTTGAGATTGAGACGATACCATAAAATCGACCCTCCATTTGGGGAAAGATGCTTATAAAAGCTTTTAAATTTTCCAATCTTTTAAATAATAGTTATTTGCTTACTAGCTAACCTCTTACCTAAGGGGAGTTTCACTTAAACCAACGGAAAATCGTGAGAAGAAAAAAGAATCTAAATATTAAGCCAATTTGTAATTTTGAATACAAAAAAAGATGAATTGTAACATTTTATAACTACCTCCAGCGTCAGAGGTAGGCATCAAACCGATTCGTGAAAATGGTAAGCAATTTATTCGACTATCAGCATCGGCAGCATTGGGCGCGATTGCTGCCGAATTGGATGCAGACTGCGTATTCTATTCGTCGGTTGAAAACTCCGTGCAAGCTGATGCGACCGTCAACGCATACGTTATCGAGGATTGCGCTTCATGGAGCCACAACAACTAAGTCAGGAACTGCGGAAAGGACAAAACCCTCACATGAGCCGTCGCCGAGCGATTATCGGCTTGTCTATGCTAGGGGGTTCGATGGGACAGCTCGTTACCCTATATCAGACCGGGATTATTAGCCATCTACCCGATCCTCCCGGACAAACGCTATTCGATGCAGACCGCGTTGACGCATCTAACTATGCTTACAGCCGATTTAACTCACCCGATGGCCCGATAATGGTGCTTACTTACGCCATCACCGCTTGGCTGGCGGCTGCGGGTGGTCTCGATCGCGCTAGACGCAACCCGCTCTTACCCATTGCAATGGGTATCAAGATCCTGATTGACGTGGTGACTAATCTTGAGCTAGCTCGTGAAGAGTGGAGCGAGAACAAAGCCTTTTGCGAGTACTGCCAGGTGGCGACGGTTTGCTCGTTAACGTCTCTAGTGCTGGCAGCGCCTGAAGTGATTGCCGCTACTCGCGCCTTGCTGGGGCAGGGCGACAAGAACACCGCAGACGACGCACAGTAAACGATACCAGGAAAGCGCGAAGCATCCTCAATTCCTTGCTTAGGGGCATGGCAGTATGCCCCTACATGAATGATCGGTAAGGGATAAATAAGTTGGTTGTTGCGATTGGTGAGCGAGAAGTGCGCGATTCTCTTTCGGAGACGCTACGCGATCGCTTGGACAATCCCGAAGATTTCGAGCGGATTCAGCAGACGGTGGAAATGTTCAAGGATGTTTTGCCAGAAATAATTGTACAGGATGCCCTATTTCATAGGGGTCTGGCAAATCTTAAACCCGTCACTAAACTTTGACCGGAATTGAGGAGATTTCATCAGATGGTGGTTGAGCGATCGCTGATTTAAGGCGTTAAATGAGCAGTGGATACGATTGGTTAAGCCTGTAATGCTTATAGAAAGAGCATTACAGGCTTAGTTTTGTCTTCTCCTCCTGAGAAGAGAATTTTGCCTAGATTGACCAACAATCAGACAGTTGCTCTTAGCGACCATTTTTCCCCTGCTAGACAAAGGCGAGTTTCGATAAGCTGGAAGAAACGAACAAGCGCAAGCAGCCTATAAGTTTTTGCTGTTAGCAGTCACAAGAGGATACCACTTACTATTTTTACCATTCATAAACGACTGGACTTGAGTGAGTAGATGCGTTCTACTCTCGCTAAAAATCATGAATTCCGCAAGGTAATGGCCTTTAGTCAAGGAAGATAAGTGATAAAGCCTGAGATCGTCGTCATTGGAGCATCGGCGGGAGGGATGGAAGCCCTGAAAAAGCTTGTTGCTCAACTCCCCTCCAATTTTCCCGGTGCTATTTTTATTGTTTGGCATATTGCCCCAGCGTATCCAAGTGTTTTGCCCCAAATTCTGGATCGGGTTTGCTCGCTGCCAGTCGCCCATGCAATTGACAAAGAGGCAATCAAACCGGGACGGGTTTATGTTGCTCCCCCCGATCACCATCTGCTTGTCGAATCGGGGTATGTCCGAGTCACGAAGGGCCCGAAAGAAAATCGCTTTCGTCCCTCGATTGACGTCTTATTCCGCTCTGCCGCTCGGAGCTATGGAAATCAAGCGATCGGGGTGGTTCTTACTGGAATGCTTGATGATGGGGCATCTGGGCTGTACGCAGTGAAGGAGCAAGGCGGAAAAGCGATTGTCCAAGACCCTTTTGATGCACTTCACGCCTCCATGCCTATCCAAGCGATGAAAGCGGTAGAGGTTGATTGGTGCGTCCCCGTCGCAGAAATGGGCGCTTTATTGATTGAGATGACAAACGAAGCCGTCGAGAAGAAAGGAGGACATCTGGTGTCTGAGCAGATGGACATTGAAGTCAAAGTAGCGCGGGAAGACAATGCTTTTGAGAGCGGCATCATGAAGCTTGGGAAGCTCTCTCCCTATACCTGTCCAGAGTGCCACGGGATGCTTCTGCAACTGAAAGAAGGCAACATTATCCGGTTCCGTTGCCATACAGGACATGCCTATTCCCTAAATTCTCTGCTTGTAGAAGTAACGGAGTCTATTGAAGCCTCACTTTGGAAAACACTTCGCGGGATCGAGGAGAGCGAAATGTTAATGAGCCACATGGCTAAACATCTGGGCGAAACGAACGATAGTGAGATGGCGGAACGCTTTTTGCAAAAATCCGAACAAGCAAATAGGCGAGCTAGCCTAGTTAGGCAGGCGGTGATGAGCCACGAAACGCTAAGTCAGGAGAAGATAATTAACCTGGATGGGTATGAGTAGCGACCAACCAAAAGCTTACAAATCGCCCAAGTTTGCCAAAAATCGACACGATTAAATCACCGCCCTATCTACAATTCACTGAAGATATTGAATCAGGCAAATAACTTTTGAACCGCCATCCTTCAGGCTACCGCCCGCGATCGCAGTACTGAAAAATACGCTAGGCACCTTTTGAACTATCGAGTCTACCTCCACGGCTACTGCTCAGGCTACTGCTCAGACGTTCCCGACTCAATCCGTGCCCCTAGCTGAAGAATCCGTCCGAGATCGTCAGCGTTTCGCCAAGTTTCAAGTATCTGCCCGTCAGCAATCCAATGAATGAACGTAGCCGTGAATGTCTGAGGCTGACCGCCACCGGGTATGCCAAGGAAACTGTCTTGGACACAGGTGTTGATCGCACGCACGGCAACTTTGTCACCCTCAGCAATTACGTCTTCAATCGTCCATTTCTGCTCGATAGAACCCATTGTCCGAAAGAGTTCGCGAACCCCGTCCGGTCCAGGGATAAGCTCTGGCGGACCACCATGCATCCTCCAAGTCGGGGCAGTCATCTCGCATATCTCCTCAATCTTGTGTTCGTTGATGAGTTCAAACCAGCGCCGAGCAATTATTTTGTTGTCCTCGATAGAAGACATCGCTGCCCCTCCTAAGAGTGAGATTAGAAACTGAATGCCACGCACCCATGCAAACCCTAACGGCTAGCTTCCGCGATCGCTTATGAATTTTGCAACACAATCAATCAAGTAATCCTCCGTAATGAATCTAACAATCAGAAAAGAAGTTACTTCTGATGTGGCGGACATCAAAGCCTTGACAACTGCCGCATTTCTCAATGCCCCCCATACTAGCTACACTGAGCAGTTGATTGTTGATGCCTTGCGTAACTCAGGGAACTTGACAGTTTCTCTCGTTGCCGAGGTGAATGGACAAATCGTTGGTCATGTTGCTGTGTCCCCGGTTTCC
>NZ_JAMPKB010000049.1:0-44213 GCF_039961925.1 Trichocoleus sp. DQ-U1
GATAGCAATGGCGATCGCAAAGTAGTGTATCCGCTGTTACAAGCAAATCTCGATCAACTGAATGAGAAACTGGCTGAGATACTGCACGATTGGGCAATGATAATTCTGCCGCAAGTTGAACCCCAAGAAGCAAAATTTATTGGGGCGACAATCGGCGGATTCAGCAACCTGATGGCGCAATTTCCCCTAGGAGACAAGGAGAAAAACTTAGAAATTGCCATCACCGGCTACGAGATCGTGGTTACAGTTTTTACCCGCGAAGCCAGTCCCAACGAGTGGGCGACGACGCAAAATAATCTGGGCAATGCTTACCGCAATCGGATACAGGACGATTTGGCTGACAAAGATATGGCGGTACGCGCCGATCGTCTGGAACGAGCGATCGCGTGTTACGAACAGGCATTGCAAATTTATACCCGCCAAGCTTTTCCCCAAGATTGGGCAATGACGCAAAATAATCTCGGCAATGCTTACCGCGACCGGATACGGGGCAATCGCGCTGATAATCTAGAACGAGCGATCGCGTGCTACAGGCAAGCATCGGAAATCTATACCCGCGAAGCGAGTCCCGACAAATGGGCGACCATCCAAAATAATTTGGCACTTGCTTCGGAAAATTGCGAAGCATCTAACGTACCAATTTAGACCGTAGGAAAAGGGCACGCACAGAGCAGGAACGGTGAGATTCCGCCTCTATAGCCCTCAGAATTTCTTCAGCCAGTGCCACACTTTCACGAAGAAATTCTCCAGCCATAGCATCGCCTTATCCAGCCATTCCAGCAAATACTCTAGGGGGTGTTTGACGTAACCGGCTGGAGTCACCTCAGCCTCAATCCAGTCGGGCGAATGGGTCGCAAAGCTTGTCCGATTGTTTTGCGCGATCGCTGGCGATAGATTTGAAAGCGCCTCTTCGGCTTCCACCCTTGGCGTTTGGAAAGCAGGCACTTTGGTAATTTTGCCGTCTTTTTTGCGGGATTTTTTAGGTGTAGAAGGAGCTGGTGTTGGACGCGCCGCCATTGGCTCAGGCGCAGTGGGTTTGCGGGGCGTCAAAATCGTTTGTTTGAAACTCAGGCGAAGCTTAATCGACCTCCAAACAGAATTCTCAGCCGGCATTTCCGGCTGGTTGGCTCCGGGGAGGGCAGTCCGGGTCTTCTTTCCTTGCAGATGAGCTGACGGTTGCTCTTTGCCTGCCACCCTTGGTAAAGGGCGATTAGGGGCGGTTCGCGTTGGCTGCTTGCGGGTGGGTGCATCTGGCTTCCCGAATAAATCATTCATGGTCAGCCAGGGATCGGCAATACCAGTTGCGGTTAATTCTGGATTCTTCCTTTGGGCAGATGATAAGGAGGCAGAAGCGCCACCTGATATCTGATGCGTTTGGCTGTAGGAATCAGAATCGATTTCTGGGGTAGATTCCCAAGGTAATTTTCCGTTGCGCCTGCCAAAAAAGTAGTCAATTGCTGCCTGAATTAGTGCTTGGATATTATTGTGTGCTTGGGCATCTGTAACATCAGGAGACGCCGGTTGTCGCATCGGTTGGCTGAATACAGCTTGTATCCGTTGTAAAGGCGATTGTAAAGGCGATCGCTCATTTGCCTCTATTTCCCCAGCATGGGGTGTCAGCTTTGCCAAAAAGTCTTTTTGCCGGACTTCGATTGCAACCATCGTCCGATCGAGGAAGATTAATGGCTGAAGCAGTAAGGAGGAGGAAGGATGAAGGGCTTTGTTTGCGAAGGGTGGAAGACTTCCGATTTCCTCTCTAGAGGCGCTCAATCGCGTTCCAATTTCCTCTTCTCTGGTATCTTGCCACCGCACCAGGGTTGATTCTTGGAAGAGATTGGCAGCGATCGCAACCGGCCCTTGTTGCACCCAGGCGATGACTCCCCAGAAGAGACGCACGGGTGGTAACAGATGGCGCTGATTGACAGGAGGGTGCAATTGTGCTGCAATTCCTTTTGCCGACGCCTGCGCTAACCGCCACTGACGCCAGTAGTTTGCCAATTCCCAACGAATTCGCTGTTGTAATTTTTGCTGTTGTTCAGGGGTAAGAATATCTAAAATTTGATTCTCGGTGGTGACGAGTACCACGGAACGGGTAGCAAGTTGTGTCGCAACTCCCCGAACGACAATTTGATTGCGTAACGCCGCTGCCAAAGATTTTCCACTACTTGTTCCCGCCGCCGCTTTGGGCTGTAGCGTTTGCACGACAACAGTTTCCGGGAGATTGAGCGGGGGAAGGGTTAAATTTGGGGAGATTGAATGACTCGATCCGCCCGCAGCGCTACGATCGAAAAATTGGAATCCAAAATATGTCGTAGAGACACGATTAATCGCATCTGCAACTTGACTGAAAATTCCTGCTTTGTTACTAGAAGTAGCAACAGAATTTGCCGATGGATTTAAAGCGAATTCTGATTCTTCCTGACCCGCGATCGCTCGTAGCACTTCCTGAATTGGCGCGTCTGTCGGTGGCGGCGTTGGCGGCGAGTTAGGACGTTTTGTTCGGTCTTTTTTACCAGAATGTAATTGTGGGAATTTTTCTTGCGTCGCTTGTTGTAATTGACGCCCCGCTAATTGGGAAGTTTGAGCCAGCAGATACACCGGATAGAGGAGGATTTGCGCTCCCCAAACCGCTGCGACTTTCAGATTTCGCACAGCGCGATCGCTCTCATCCTTCAACCGGCGAGATTTTCGGGAGAGGAAATTAAATAATTTGCTTTTATACCGACCATTGGGAGGGGAGGACATTTTGCGAAATGCTAAATGTTAATTGCTAATTGCTAAAAATAGTAGATGCCCTGATTTTATCGAAAAGATGACCGATTCCAAGACACCTTTTGTAACGCCCTCATGCAGCCTCCTGAGCGAAGCGATTGAAAAACTCTCCGCGATGACTCAGGTTAACGTTCAGACTCGCTGGCGCTACTGTGCCGCAGACTTGACAGCAGATACCGTTCACCAATCTGATTTAGGGAATGATTGGTCATCTGTCCAGTTGAATGCGAGGGGACATATTGCTTGGGAAGCGGGGCAAAAGGTGTTATGGCTTAGTCAAAAATTGATTATTCCCCAAGATTTACACCTGTATCCTTTATCGGGGTTGGCGTTGCGGCTGGTGCTAACGTGGTGGGCAGAAGACGCGCAAATTTTTGTCAATGGCGTCAAAGTGCAAGCGGGAGATTTATTCGATTGCTCAACGAGGGTACTGCTGAGTCCCGCGGTGACGCCGGGTGAGGAGATTACAGTTGCCTTGCGCCTGGTAAGTCCCGGACATGATGATGGAGCATTAGTGCGATCGCGCTGTATATACGAATTTACCACCGACGCTCGGATTGAACCCGGTTTTGTCGCTGATGAGTTAGCTGTCTTGCAACGGTATTTAAAAACCTTTGAACCGGAAAAACTGGATATCTTGGCAGCTGCTGTAGCTGAGATTGACTGGACAGCACTGCCTGATGTACAAAAGTTTGAGCGATCGCTTTCCACCCTCCGCCAAAACCTGCTTGACACCCTAGGGTCAACAGAATCTAAAATCCAAAATCTAAAATCTAAAATCTGTTTGCTCGGTCATGCTCACTTAGACTTGGCTTGGCTATGGCCTGTCAGCGACACCTGGGAAGCTGCTCAACGCACTTTTGAATCGGTTCTCAAACTCCTACAAGAATTTCCCAACCTGACTTTCTGCCATTCTACACCCGCACTTTATGCTTGGATTGAGCAACATCGCCCGGATTTATTTGCCGCCATTCAACAACAAGTTGCGGCTGGACGCTGGGAAGTTGTCGGCGGAATGTGGGTGGAACCGGAACTAAATATTATTAATGGCGAATCGATTGTCCGCCAGTTGCTCTATGGTCAGCGTTACGTCTTAGAAAAATTTGGGCAATTGAGTACAGTCGCTTGGTTGCCAGATAGTTTTGGCTTTTGTGCCACGCTGCCCCAATTTCTGAAATCTGCTGGGATTGAATACTTTGTCACCCAAAAATTGCGCTGGAACGACACCACAAAGTTTCCCTATGAAACATTTTGGTGGCGATCGCTTGATGGTTCCCAAATCTTCAGCCTCATGTCTGCTCCGATTGGTGAAGGCATTGACCCGATTAAAATGGCGTCTTATGCCTGTGTTTGGGAAACCCAAACCAGTTTAAAAGAGAGTCTTTGGCTTCCAGGTGTGGGCGATCATGGCGGTGGCCCTACCCGTGATATGTTGGAAGTGCAAGCGCGCTGGGAAAAATCCCCCTTCTTTCCTCGTCTAGAATTCACTACATCTGAGAGCTATTTACAGCAGATTAGCACTCAGAATCCCAACTCAAAACCGTTCCCGGTTTGGGACGATGAACTCTATCTAGAATTCCATCGGGGTTGCTACACCACCCACGCCGATCAAAAGCGCTTTGAACGTCGCAGTGAAGGGTTGCTGTACCAAGCAGAACTTTTCGCTTCCTTAGCGAGTATCAGCATCGGTGCGCCTTATCCCCAGCAAGAGCTAGAATCTGCGTGGAAAAAGGTGCTATTTAATCAATTTCACGATATTCTTCCCGGTTCCTCCATTCCCCAAGTCTTTGTAGATGCGAATCAAGCTTGGCAAGAGGTGGAACAAGTGGGTTCGGAAATAGTACAGCAAGCCTTAAGCGCGATCGCAACTTCTATTGCCCTTCCCCCGCCGCCGCAACCAGACGCCCTGCCAGTTATCGTCTTCAACTCCCTGAACTGGCAACGCTCGGAAGTCGTTACCGTCCCCTTACCGGCATCTAAACATCACTGGCAAGTTTACAACTTAGAAGGGAAACTACTACCATCCCAGCTTTCTGAAGGCACGACGCTGTTATTTCTCGCTGAGAATATCCCATCAGTGGGTTATCGCCTCTTCTGGCTATGTCCTCAAAACCTATATCCTCAAGAGGAATTACCCTCAAAAAGGCAAGAACACGGGCAGCATAGCACTAGCTTTCCGGATTCTAATGCACCTAATCGAGATAATATCAGATTTAGCGAAAAAAATTGCATTTTAGAAAATGACTTACTGCGGGTAATCGTTGATTCTCAAACAGGCGATTTAAGCAGTGTTTTTGACAAAATTAATCATCGAGAGATCCTCTCTCAAGTCGGAGGAAATCAACTCCAAGCCTTCCAAGATAGCGGTCAATATTGGGATGCTTGGAACATTGACCCCAACTATGCCCAACACCCCTTACCTCCCACCCAGCTAAAGTCAATTGAATGGGTAGAACAGGGGACAGTACAAACCCGTCTGCGCGTTGTGCGACAGCTAGGCGAGTCGAAATTTTGCCAAGATTACGTGCTGCAAGCAGATTCGCCGCTACTGAAAATCATTACGACTGTAGACTGGCAAGAACGCCACGTACTTGTAAAAGCCGCTTTTCCGCTTACCTTGACGGCGGATTCTGCCACCTACGAAATTCCCTGCGGCGCGATTGTGCGAAGCACACGCGACGCTAACGGGCGTTCTACTCAGCCTCAAACACCCGCAGAAACCGCCAAATGGGAAGTTCCTGCCTTGCACTGGGCAGATTTAGCTGACAATGACTATGGCGTTAGTTTGCTCAATGATTGTAAATACGGTTACGACGCCCAAGCCTCACAATTACGCCTTACCCTATTACGAAGTTCGAGTTGGCCCGATCCAGATGCAGACCGAGGTTGGCATCAATTCACCTATGCCCTCTATCCTCATCAAGGTAGCTGGCAGTCAGCGCATACTGTGCGCCGAGGCTATGAGCTAAATCTACCGCTACAAGTGATGTTGCTGCCATCGGTAGGGGAACAGAATTCGTCCTTACCCCCCGTTGGTCAATTGTTAGACTTGCAAGCTGAGAATCTGATTTTAATCGCGTTGAAGCAGTCAGAAGATAGCTTGCAGCAGTGGATTTTGCGCTGTTATGAGTGTCACGGGGAAGAGGCACAGATGCAGTTGAATAGCGACTTGGATTTAGCGATCGCGCACCCGGTGGATCTGTTAGAACGCCCCATCGATGCACCGGAAATGTTTGCTTCTGGGAAAATCGCTAGCATCCAGCCTTGGAAAATCGCTAGTTTTGTAGTGAAACGAACAGACGGCTGAGAAAATAAGCTGATGACCAACCAAATACCGCCAGTTCTCGATAAAATTTTGAGCCATGACAGTACACCCGATGCTGTGTTTTCTGCCTTAGTGCCAGCTTTGGGTGAAGTCTTGCAGTGCGATCGCGTTTTTCTCTACCTGCGCGATCCCCATACCTCCATCGGTAAAGTTCCTTACTGCTGGCGTCGCACTCAAGAATATCCCAACATTCTTGACGCTGACTGGAAGAAAGAACCAGAATCTTTGCCAAAAGAAGATCCGCTTTTTGCTGCGGCACTGCATACACAACCTTCTGTCTTTGTCGAAGATGTAGAGACAGCGAATCCGGAAGTCGTTAATAAAGCTTTCGAGCAAAAAGAATTTGGACATCGAGCATTAGTTCACGCTCACCTGTGCAAAGATAATTTGTTGTGGGGAATTCTGCAACCTTGTATCTTTGGTCAGCCTAGAGTATGGACGCCGGAAGACCGCTCTATTATGACCACAGTTACAGAGAAATTAACACCCCTTGCTGTTGCCTATATATTGGCAGCGAAGTCTTCCATACCTGCGAAGGGATAAATTCTCTAGCTACTAACACCGAAATGTAGAGACAAGGGTTATCGCGTCTCTACTAAATATTGCTTGTTTCCATAGCTGAATATAAATGAACCTGAATATAGGGAGGGGTGTAGAATTATACGCCCCTACTCTTTACTTAGGTCCCTTACCTCGGTATATAATTGCCAAAATTGTTACACTTGCACAACTCATAAAACTAATTAAGTTTCCATACATTAAAACCAAATCGTTTCGATAATACCCATAGAGAACCCCATTAAGCTGAATAAAATTAAAACCGAGAAAAGTAATTAAAGACAAATTTTTAGAACTCTTAGTTTGAACAATCCTTAAGGCTTGTGGAATAAATAAGCTGGCGTTAAACACCATACCCAATCCAAAAAACAAGGTGACAATATCTTTCATAGTAGATACAAACTAAAGGTGATAAAAAAATGCAAATTAAAAGTTTTTAAGATAATCTAGCAATACCAAATTACCAAACCGCTCCGTTACTCATTTTCTACTTGTTGTCTCTGCCATTGCTTCAAAACTTCAAAAGCATTAAAACCTCTATATTGCAAGTAATTTAATAGCTTGGCTTTGGTTTTTTGGTCGATAATTTGAAAATTATCAATTTTATACTTTCGCATGATCTTTGTTTTTAAACCATCCAGATCGTCTGTTTCCTCACTTCCCTCTGCTTCGATTTGTTCGTTCCAAACTTGCTCGAATACCTCGGAGGAAATCCCTTTTTCCATACATTTGCGCCTTACCATAGATTTCCCATATTTGCCTTGAGAATAGGCAATCAAGTTGGCGACTAAGCGCGTGTCGGATTGATAGTCTCTCTCTTGCAAATAATTGATAGCCTCGGAGATTTCGTTTGGCTCAAACCCCTTTAATTGTCCTTTCTTTAAAAGTTCGTAAGCACTGTAATCTCGGCGGGAGATCAGGCGAAAAAAATAGTCAGTGCAACTCATTTATCAAACAGTTATTATGTTTATTGATTTTAACACATACAAAAGTTTAATTGTTGTATAGCAGTCTAGAATAATGTATGTTTAAAATATATTTTTAGGCGCAAATACCCAAGAAACAATTATTTAAAGAATGAAATAAATTGTTAAGATTTGCCTTAAGATAATCAATGCGAATCGCAAAAAGCCAGCTTTTATACCCCATTCGATTCAACTAGCTTCGAGAAAATTATTCCTTGGATAATTTTCTGCATTTGTTCATAATGCGTGCCTTTCCAATAAACACGATCGCATTCACGACAGCGGCTAAATTCATCAATAGATTGTTGGATATTGGGTGGCACTTGGTCAAGAATCGATTCCTTATCCACAGGTTCTAATAAACCATTGCAACGCAAACATCGTTGCAATGGTTTGACGAATTCAATTAGAGCAAAGCGTCCCATTATCTCGCCCACCTGTCGCTCTGGATTAGTTTCTCTGACATAATATCCATGTGTTACCAAACTACGCATCAATAGACCCTTATCGCGAGTCAAGAGAATTCGTTCTTCAGATGCCGAAATTTGGGCTAACTCTAGATCGTCATAGTCATTTCGATACAGGGTATCAAAACCCAACATTCGTAAAGATGTTGCTAGTTTCCCTAAATGAATATCGAGAACGAAACGAGGAAATTTTAGCGGTTGAGGACGAACGAGAGAGACGCTAGATGTCTTTTCAGTCGCCGCAGAAATTGGATAAACATGGATGCGATCGCTATCCGTCACAATATAGGAAAAATCGACGGGTTTGCCGTTGACTTCGATATAATCCACTTCCGGACGAGGGACGCCAAAAGATTCGATCGTGTCCTTAATTGAGGCTCGTTCCTCAAAAACATGAGTAATGGTTACGCCCCTCTTTTTCCGTGGCAAGAAATCATTCAATTCTGCGTAAAAATTAAAATCTGCTTTAGCCATATTGAGAAATTAATACACCGTAGTTCAGAACCCCACCTCAACTCTCGTAAATAAAATTTATTCCTTGTCTTCCTCCACTTGCGAGGGAATAGAGGGGGTACGGGGAAGCGAAATCCTGAAATTCTACTTCCCCATGAAAAAAAGTTTTTCTTTACCTTTCCCCTGCCTGCGGGGGGATAGTTGTAGGTCTTTGCAAATTTTCACAAGTGAGATGCTTGCGATCGCTGGTTGCCCTCTTGTGGCAACTCAATTTGTTGTAGTATATTTGTAGTACGTTTAAACAAGTGGTCGAGTTCTTGAAGCCACTGGAGAATTCATCAAAGTAATCAGAGCGTTCCTAAACATCTGCGGGGATACGCTCCAGCTTTGTAATGCAAGGAGTCAAATTATGGATGCAACTCAACCAGCCATCTTGAATATTATTGTGCATCTGCGCTCTTGTAATGAGCCATTTCTCCTACGTTATAACGGGCAACCCCCACGCTGGAGCGATGAATCTCTGCATCGGGAAGCTTACGAACAAAATCCAGAATTGTATGCGCTTTTAGCTCTCATCACTCATGTTACAACGGGGCAGCGCCTGCGGATTTTGTTTCAGTTGCTGCAACGCTCTCGTGTGGGGATGTCGAAAGAAGCACGTCAAACAAGCGATCGCGTCATTAATTTCTTGTTGGCAATTTTGCACCCCGACCAAGTTTTGACCGTCTTTTTAGCACTGCGACGGGTACGAGCGAATCACAAACATACCGCGAGGGCGATTCTCCAGTACATCCTCAATCATCCCCAATTTGAGGATATGGCTTTGCGCCGCCGTCCTGCGGTTGTGGATGCGATTGAACACGCGCTGGGGAAGAATGTGGCGAGGGGTTCTGTGAAAAAGCTGTCGGATGCAACTGTTGATAAAAGGGATTTGCGTCGCTATCTGTTGCGTTATGCCCATAATCCAGAATCGGTGAAAGCAATTCTACCTTTTCTGTATCATTCTCCTCTGGGAACAGGTTTAATGCCTGCGGAAGCCGAAGTTAAATATACTCTCGTTCATCAACAATATTGTCAATTTGAGGTACAAACAGAGCGTCCCAAGACCGTAACGGCAACCAATCGCGGTGATATTTCCGCAACCTTGGTGCATTTGTATCGGGGTGGAAAATCGCCGGAATTAATGTCAGCTTTGCAGCATTATGTCGAACAAGCTGCGGTAAACCTGCCGAAATTTTCAGGTCAAGTGGCATTGGTATTGGATGCGTCTGCTTCGACAAGAAGTTATGGCGATCGCGAATACTGTTCTCTAGCGCAGTCAGTCGCCCTGAAATTGGTACTCGAAAAATGCTGCGCGAACCTCAAAGTCCATACCCTTGGGGGAGTTGGCGAATTACCCATGCCAGAAGGTTACACCGACTTGGCAGGTGCTTTACTGGATGCTTTAGAAGACTCACCCGATTTAGTCGCCATTGTCTCTGATGGTTATGAAAATATGTATCCGGGAGACTTGGAAAGAGTCGTCGCTACCTTGCCGCAATTGGGTATTCATACCCCAATTATCTTCTGTCATAGCAAGTTTACGGCGCTGGATGACTTGGAATTGAGACGACCTGCGCCTAATCTCCTCCAAAGAGAATTCTGGCATCAAGACGATTTTGAAGACTTACTAAATTCGCTATTTGCGATTGCGGGTGCAAAGCAAACCGAAGTTTCCTTGCAGGAATTCCTACGCCAAAAACTCACATTCCAAGAAAAGGAGTTAGCCACATGGACTACCAGCCATTAGAGTTATTAATTCCCGACAAAGTCGATCTCTCTCCTTATCATTTTGGAATTCCTCAACAGTCTGGAGCCATGACTGTAGTCCCTATCTTCAGCCCAGATTGTCCGGGTCAATTTACCAGTCCCCTGTCTGGGTTGAAACTCAGTCGAGTTCACGGCTATGGAAATGTAGAACTCCATAATCCATCAACGGGCGTGGCAATCGTTCCCTTGCACATGGGTTATATCCAAGACCAAGCCCAAAATCATGCTTTGTGTCGCTCAGCATTTATTGCTGCGGGACAGAAACTCATGTTTAAAGATGCCTGCTGCGTGCAATCCGGTCAAGGCGGTTATTTGGAAGGTCGAGAACAATGGTTCTTCATTCTCCCCCTGCAACTGCGCTTTCAAGCATTGAAACTCCGGGGTCAGGAAGACTACAGCAAACTCTGGAAAGAAATTGAGCGTCTAAATCAGCGATTTGATTTACCTCAACGCGGTCACTTAGAGCAAATTCTCAGTAAAAAACGCACCTTTCTGACGCAATATCAAAGCCGATTTGAATTGCTTCCCCAGCAAACCGGGGCGTTGTTCTTGATTCGGAATCAGTTAGTTGGCGTGGAAATTGCTCCCACGGCGGCTTACTTCCGGGAAGTGTGGATGCCTCTGGTTTGCTTCTGCTATGGTGTGGCAGCAATGTATGCCCAAAAGCACGCAAAAGCAAGCGACAAACCCGTGCTTCCTTTTGCAGCCAGCAATCTGCAAGAACTACGCCAGCAGTTGCACAAAAGCCGTCAGGAAAAACAGTTACAAGTCAGCAATTGGCTAAGTCAAACACCCGCTGAAAGATTTCAGCTCAAAGAAGAAGAACGCTTCTTGAGTCTGCGGCTGCATACTTGTAAAGGGAAAAACTTTGCGGGTCAGTTGGTCGAAGAGTCTGGACAACTGGTGTATGCTTCGTTGTTTGCTTCAGCAATTTAATCAAGTCAACGCTTGACAGGATAAGAAAGCACTGAGTTGTCAATTCGCTCAATTTGTACTACAATACATTACAGTTGGAACTGAGTTAGGCATTGGTGTTTACTTGATGATTCCAAGTCATGGTTAAGAAAGGCTACCGCGCTAACCGCTTGTCCAACTGTTATTTTCCGCCCTATCTAAACTTTATACAGAAAATTTAACCCCCTTCCCGGTCCGGGAAGGGGGTATTATTATGTCCTTTGCACCGCTCAAGACTCTCTGGGATTGGGTAGCCTGAGATATCCTTTCCGCCAAAGCCAGATCCCAGCACTGACTACCAAGGCGACAGTCACCACTGGCAACCAAATCGCCAGGATGGATAAAATAATCGCACCCCCTGCTTCCAGAGTGGAAACCACCCCATTACCGAATCCTCCGGTGAGTGCGGTTGAAGAAAAGCGAACCATACCCGTCAAGGCTTGCACGATACCCGCCGAACCTCCACCCGCAATCACGGCGATTGTCCACTGAACTAAAGGATCGTCGTGGGGAAAGATGGCAGCAGTCAAGAATGTGCCGACTGCGATCGCAGTTGGTGTAGAAACGATATCCAGCAAATTATCTATCCACGGAATGTAATAAGCGGCAATTTCAACACAAGTCGCTATAGCAAATGTCAGCAACGCTGGATAAGTTCCCATCCACTCAAAATTCGGTGCCAGTGGCAGATGTCCAAACAGTGCTGCCATGCTCATCACTAGCGGCGGGACAAAGATCCGAAAACCACAAGCCGCACTCAAACCAATGCCAATTGCAATGCTTAATAATGTATCCATACTACTCAAATTCAATCATTCGATAGGGTTGCTCTCGCCAAATCTGCTTCAATTACCTTGGCATTTTTCAAGTTGACCCCACTCAGGTTCGTTCCACTCAAATCTGCGCCTCTTAAGTCGGCAAGTTCTAAATTTGCTCCCCTTAAATCGGCTTCACTGAGGTTCGCTTCACTCAAGAAAGCTTTACTCAAATTTGCCCCTCGTAAATCTGCCAGCCGCAAGTTAGCCTTCGCTAGATTGGTTCTCGTTAGGTTAGCTGCACTCAGATTTGCTTCGCTCAAATTCGCTTCACTCAAATCTGCCTTACTTAACTCCGCTTTACTTAGGTTTGCTCTGCTTAAGTTCGCCAAATTCAGTTTTGCCCAACTCAGGTTAGCTTCGCTCAATAAGCACTCACAAAGCCAAGCACCTCTCAAGTTAGCATTGATAAAATACCTTTCTCCGGCTGCATAACGCCGCTTCAGATCATCAGCAGCAAATTTGATTAAAATGGCACTTTTGCCTTCACAATAGCACCATTGCGCCCCGACTAATTTAGCCGCCGTGTTAACCGCTAATTCGTCTTTTTTAGGCAATACCACCCCATTACAACCATCCCATTCACCGCCGAGAATAAAAGCAATTTCTTGGGCAGCATATAAGGAGTCGAATAAGAGCATATCTTGCGTTACCCGGCCTCCAGAACTACTAATCCGGTTGCTGGAGAATGATAATAAATTTCGGATTAAGTCTTTCATCCGGTGTTTTAAGCAATTTTATTCAAGGGGCATTCAAATCGATAAAACTTTTGTATATCCTTTAAATACCCTAGCTAACACACCCGGAGTGGACATCAATCAATAGACATATTCAGATTTAAGAATTTGAGATAGTTTCATTCCAGTTGTTCCCCCCGTTGTTATCCCAATTATTTCCATCGGTGAAAGCAAAATTTAAAGTAGTTCCTACCGGAGGAACAGAGAGTGTTGTCTCCCAGAATCCATCCTCTCGCTGGATCATCAGGCTGTCAGTAACTTGCTGCCAATTATTGTATCCCCAGTGCAGTTTGACTTGTTCAGAATTGGTCAATAACCCTTTGTAATAAATCGTTAAAGCTAGCCCTTGTTTCGAGTCAGCTTCCTGATAATCTACCGTTTTGCCTTGATGCGGTTTGGATGAATTGACGACATAGCGCTGATAGACAATCTCCGGCATATCCATTACTTTATGAGTATAATTTGATGCCAGCAACGTGATGTATTCTCCCATCGACCAGGAAAGGGGAGTCATTGATTTAGTGGGAGTTCCGGGAGTATAACCAGAGGGTGCATTGAGATCCCAAACTTGCTCGGAAATCATGTAAGAAGGATTGGCAAAGGCACGCATTGTTGCCAGGTAAGAGTCTGCTTTGTTACCACGCGCGATCGCAAAGTGACCGCGTTCTCCAGTGAAAATAGGCCACAGCCGTCCGATTCCCGCACCTGTATAATCTGCACCCGTTGATGTTTCACCATAACCGTCGTGATTATAGCGAAACCAACCCTCTCCTTTGCCAGGAATTGTTTGTTTAATGGTGGAATCAATCGCCGGAAGGGAGGCGAGAATATAGGGATTATTTGCAGCTTTTACTCCATGACGCACTAATTCTAAAAAGCTACTGTCAACGATAGAACGTTCATCCCGATCGCCGCCACCGTTGCCAATGTGTAAAATGTGTCCGTCATTAGGATTTCCATTATCATCAATGCGTTCAAAATATTTGCCATTGCCAATCGAACCGCTAGTCGTAAACGTCCAGTTTTCTACCATGCCTTGCCAGTAGTCTGCTGTTGCCAAATAGCGTTTCTCGCTGGTTGTGTCACCGTTAACTTTGGCAATATCTGCGGCACAAACTAAACCCGCAATTTCCGCAGCAATGGTGCCGGGAGAATAGCCTGCGTTTTCTTCCCAACGTTCTTGCCCCGTAACTGGGCCATTTTTCACAATATAATCAGCAGCTGGCTTGATGTGTTTGATATAGGTGTCTGCATCGGTACGACCGAGTTTCCACGTCAAGATAATTGGGAAGGCAGTCTCGTCCATTTGAATGCCATTCCAGTAAGGCGTACCATCCGCAAAGGCATTTTGAAGAAAATGTCCATCGGGTTGTTGCAAAGTGGTTAACAACCAATCCAGGGCTTTTTTGGGGGTAGCCGTGTCGCCTGCAACAATTAAGGCGCTGGCAAATTTATACAAGTCACGAGGCCAAATGAGGTGGTAGCCGCCTGACATTTCGATGCCAGATGGAGTGCAAATTGAGTAGTTAGAGTTCCCCCACGGATTCCCTAAACCTGCAACCATCGCACCCGATGCTTTGTCAGTCGCTGCCTTCAGTACCATTGCCGCAACATAATACTGAGTATCTGCGGTGCCGCCAAAGGTATTTAAATGATTGGTGTAGCTGTTCCATTGCGTGTTGTAACCGGACAGCATCGTAGAGAAATTATCTTTTAGGGTTCCTGCGGCTTCCGATTCAGCGTTTTTGTCACTATTGCCAAAGCCAAGTACCAGGTTAAAAGTGACCGATTTCTGGTTGGCATAAGGACTGAGATCGAACATTGCCATCTGTGCAATGTTGCCATTGGTTGCCTTTTGATAAGTCCAGTTCATCGTATTATCAACTTCGCCGCCTTTGAGGTCTTGCCAGCCGTCGCTGCGTCCGACGAATCCAGAAGACATCATGCCTTTTTTAAAACCTAGAGAACTCGCCAATGCCGATGCTTGATTGCTGGTGGGATTTTTAGCAATCAGCATTTGAATATTCTTGTAAGTAGTGCTGTAACCTGTAGTGGCTTTTCCGTTATTGTCAATAGCTGGATGATACAAAGTATAAAGATTAAAATTATCCAGCGTTCCGCTGAGTGCGGTGAATGTTACCTGCTGAATTAAAGTATTGCGATTGGGGTCGGTGAAAATTGTCTTGTCGATTTGATACTTGCCGTTTTTCGCCGTATTGGTCATCTTCCAAGAAAGCGATCGCGTATTATTCAAACTAACCTGGCTGATAGTATCCTGCTTTTCTTCATCAACCCAAGTTTTTGCCGAATCGCCTACTAAAAACTGCCAATCTACCGTCGCTGCTTTGTCAGCAGAGGGGTAAAATATCTGGCTAATGATGCCATCGAAACCCGTGAACCACACTTTTGAAGTTGGGTTTTGGGCAGTACCGAGAAAGGTGAGGGTTGAAGGCGACCAAGTTGGACAAGTGCCGGGATGACCAAAGGCTTCCTTTTGGATCTTGGCACCTAGAAAGAAAACTTTACTTTCTAGGATAAAAGTTGTTAACAAAATGACAATAATGGCACTTGCAAACCAATAAATTCTTTTCAATTAATTCGCCTTGAGAACTGGGTGAAGTTGACTTGATTAGTCGAATATAGCAATCTTATTTGATTGTTTGGCGAACCGCTAAGGACGCAGAGGGCGCAGAGAGAAGAGGCATAGAGAGAATTTAGAAGTTAAACAAATATTGATAGGAAATAAATTAAAGGGTGCGGGTTTATTCGCATCGATAGTTTCTGGCGATCGCTCGGAAATCATACCAAGGCGGTAAGCATTCAAAAATGCCCGTCGATAGGATGAAATTGCAAAGAGCAAAAGTAGCAAAAAAACTTTATGTTAGTTCATATCATCGCTGATTACGGCTTTGGCGATCTCGCCTTTGCGGAAGTCGTGCAGCGTATCAGGTTCTATCTACCGGATGCTGAGCCAATCCTTACCCCCGTGCCTGCTTTTGCCACCTTGGCTGCTGGCTTCTGTATCGCCCAGTTAGGCTTGAATGAAGCTCCGGCTGGAACAATCATTTACCACAACGTTGCGCCCCGCGAAGACGATGAACAGGCGCGCGTCGGGAATGCCGGTGAACGTCTGGCTTTCGCGCGCCTCCCAACGGGTGTGCGGGTGATCGGAGTCAATGCTGGCTATGCCTTCTCCTTTGTCCGCGATGTAGCAGAATTGAGCTGGGCTGCTGTTGCTGCGGAAGGTTCGCAGTTTCGTTCTCGTGACTTGTTTCCGCAAGCGGCGGCGGCGATCGCGTTGGGACAACCAGATGCGCTAGGGGATAAGATTGAGCCTTCGGATATCCCCGATGTGCCCTCGAATCGAATTGCCTATATTGACGGCTATGGCAACTTAAAAACGACGATTCAATATGATGCCAGTAATGGCAGCGATCGCGCGAATATCCGTTTGCGGATCGGTGACATCGAGCAAGAAGCGACGAAGAGCGATGGCAGCTTTGCCGTTGAACCCGGACAATTAGCCTTCGCACCCGGTAGCAGCGGTTGGAAAAATGCCCAAGGCGAAGAAACACGCTGGATCGAACTGTTCTTACGCGGTGGCAATGCCTGGGAGTCCTTCAAGCGTCCGTCAGTTGGCACGCAGATAGAGATTATCTGACAATTTTTCTGGGATTGGGCAAATAATCCCATTGAAACCTCTCCCTATCTCTCTCCTAAAAGGAGAGGGAACCGGAATAAATGTTTTTGATGTTTTACGGGCAATAGGGGAGTTGATAGCCCCTCTCCGCTTGCGGGGAGGGGTTGGGGTGGGGTTCCGGATGCTGAGGAATTATGTCTAATTCGCCGGACATAATCTTAACCAAGAAGTTCTATTCAACCTCAGCCCTCAGCCCTCAGTCCTCACTCCTCAGCCCTCCGTCCTCTTCACTCTGCCCAATGTTTCGCTCTTTCAACTGCTTTTTGCCACATGGTAAAATTTGCCTGTGCCTGGGTAACTCCCGCACCGGGTTGAAAAGTTCGGTCAATTTGACGACTCGCGGTTAATGTAGTGTAATCTTGCCAAAAATTAACTGCTAAACCAGCAGCAAAAGCGGCACCTTGTGCAGAAGCATCGAGAACGGCTGGACGTTCTACAGGTATTCCTAAAACATCCGCTTGGAGTTGCATTAAAAAGTCATTTTGACAAGCTCCGCCATCTACTTTTAGCAGGGAAATGTCGGTACCGCTATCTTGGTTGATTGCCTGTACAACTTCTTTGACTTGGAAGGCGATCGCTTCCAGCACCGCCCTAACCATGTGTTCTCGCTGGACTCCGCCTGTAATGCCGAAAAATGCCCCCCTCGCACTCATATCCCAGTGCGGCGCACCCAAACCACTCAACGCTGGAACGAAGTAAACACCCCCGTTATCCGCCACCTGCTGCGCCATTCGTTCTGTATCCGTAGCCGCAGTAATGAGTTTAATGCCATCTCGCAACCATTGGATGCAAGCTCCAGTGGTAAATATACTGCCTTCCATGCCATAACCGACTTGGATTTGTCCGTCATTGCCTGTCTGTGTCCAAGCGACAGTTGAAAGGAGTTGATTGCGCGATCGCTGTATTTTCTCTCCGGTATGTGTAACTAAGAAGCAGCCAGTGCCATAGGTGCATTTTAATAACCCAGGGCGATCGCAACCATGAGCAAATAAGGAAGCTTGTTGATCGCCTAAAATTGCCGTAATGGACACCTCACTGCCTAATAATTCCGGCTGAGTGTAGCCAAATAAGCCTAAACTTGACTGAATTTTTGGCATCAAATGAACCGGAATTTTAAATAAATTCAGTAGCGTCTGATCCCACTCCCGCGAAGCCAGATTCATCAACATCATGCGGCTGGCGTTACTATCATCCGTGGCGTGTACCTTACCACCCGTGAGGTTCCAGAGAATCCAGGTATCAATCGTGCCTGCTAAAACATTCTCTAAATCGATGGGGGGATGTTCTCGTTGAATTTCCTCCAACAACCAAGTTAATTTAGTTGCAGAAAAGTAGGCATCTAATACTAACCCCGTGCGATCGTAGATATCTGCTGCATGACCTTGACTTGCAAGTTGATTGCACAGGGGTGCCGTGCGTCGGTCTTGCCAGACAATTGCATTATGTAAAGGTCGCCCCGTGGTTTTGTCCCACAACAGACAAGTTTCTCGCTGCACGCTTAACCCAATCGCAGCAATATCTTTTGCAGTGATGTCCGCCTTCTGCAATACAGTCTGCATCGCCCAACAAGTATCTTGCCAAATTTCTCTGGGGTCATGCTCTAACCAACCCGGTTGGGGATAATACTGAGTGAGTTCTTTGTAAGCAGAGCTAACAATCGTCCCTTCAGCATTAAATAAGATCGCTCGGTTGCCGGTAGTACCGAGGTCTAGGGCGAGAACGTAGGCAGGCGTCGATGCAGTCATTGCAAGCTTTATTAGTAATAAATTGAGAGTTTTTCAACGGGCGAATTAAGCCGAAGTCTCGATCGTCAACGTTGCCAAGAATGCCAAGAAAGCGATCGCTGCTACACGCATCAGACTTTGAGCGTGCAACGTCTACGTTTCTCGGCTTTTTTGTATTCCTCATAACAGACTAACTTCACCCAGAGCCTTTCCTGGGGTAGAAGTTAGCAGAAATCGAGGCAGTTAGTTTGGAGGTAGACTCTCCACGTTCTGAGACTTTGCACAAGTATTTTGCACAAGTATAAGAGTCTGCCAAGAACCAGTTCTCATCAGCAATGCGATCGCATAAATATTCACCCAGTAGCGATCGCTGTCCCAAGCAAATTTTTGAAAGGAGGGCGAAAGCGATGCCCGACGCGACTCAGACTAATGCGACTCAGACCAACCTAACCGATACCCTGCGCCACATTGCCCACCCACTCACAGGTGCCACCTCTGACTACGACCCCTTGATGGAACTTATTGGCGATGCCCGCTTTGTCCTGCTGGGTGAGGCATCCCACGGCACCCATGAATTTTATCAAGCGCGAGCCGAAATTACCAAGCGGCTGATTCAAGAAAAAGGCTTTACAGCGATCGCTGTCGAAGCCGATTGGCCCGATGCTTACCGCGTCAACCGCTACGTCACTGGTGTCAGCGACGATACCACCAGTAACGAAGCACTCTCTGGCTTTGGACGCTTCCCCGCTTGGATGTGGCGCAACGCGGATGTGGTCAACTTCATTGATTGGCTACGCCAGTACAATAGCGCCCTCCCTGAAAATGCGACGAAGACTGGCTTCTACGGTCTTGACCTCTACAGCCTACACCAGTCAATCGCCGCCGTTCTCGACTACCTTGACAAAATTGACCCAGAGGCGGCAGAACAGGCGCGTCACCGCTACTCGTGCTTTGAAGACTTTGGTGAAGACGCTCAATCCTACGGGTATGTCGCCAACTTCGATGTTGAGGAATCCTGTGAGAGCCAAGTTGTCAACCAACTTCTAGAATTGCAACGTCGTGCTAGCGAGTACGCCCATCGGGATGGTCGCGTGACAGAGGACGAATTTTTCTATGCCGAACAGAACGCACGACTGGTCAAGAACGCCGAGGAATACTACCGCTCAATGTTTCGTGGTCGGGTGTCGTCGTGGAATTTGCGCGATCGCCACATGGCAGAAACGCTGCAACACCTCGTCGCTCATTTGGACAAACAAAGCGATCGCACTAAGGTCGTTCTGTGGGCGCACAACTCCCATCTCGGTGACGCCCGCGCCACCGACATGAGCGCACACGGCGAACTGAACGTCGGTCAACTGGTGCGCGAACAGTACGGTCGCGACGCGGTACTCGTCGGCTTCAGCACCTACACGGGAACCGTCACCGCCGCCTCAAATTGGGACGCACCCGCCGAACGCAAGCGCATCCGTCCGGCAGTCCCAGACAGTTATGAAGGGCTGTTTCACGATACGGGTTTGCCGCGCTTCCTGCTCGCCTTACGCGACAGTGGCTCATCAATCAAAGGATTGCGGGAGCCTCGATTAGAACGGGCGATCGGTGTCATCTATCGACCCGAAACCGAGCGGAGCAGCCATTACTTCCACGCACGGCTACCCGACCAATTTGACGCCATCATCCACTTCGACGAAACCCAAGCAGTGCAGCCACTAGAGCGTGCCGGATGGGAGACAGACGAAGTGCCAGAGACATTTCCCTCTGGTTTTTAACTCGCCTCGCAGGAAGTCCCGTCCTCTATCAGATCGAGGGTCAGCGTCGGGATGAAACCCCGGCTGTTGACGATACTCCTGTGACCCATGCCGTTCGTGTAGCGTCTCGAAGAGAAGGCGAGGAAAGAGGAGATGGAGGAAACAGCCAGTTATTAGACCCCACCCTAGATTTATGAATCGGCTTCTTCCCCGCGAGCAGGGACGGCTTCTCCCTGAGACTTTGGTACCGCATTTTAAGCGTGGAATTCTCCTCCAGCACGGCGACTTAGCTAAAACGTAATATATTTAGTTAGGTTTTTCGGAAAAATTGCGGCATGGGGATTGAGGTACTGTGGAGTGCTGAGTCGATTATTGGAGTTCAGCGCTTTTTTGGGGCTAGCTGGAGTTGGTTCTTTAAGACCCTCACCATACTAGGGACAGTTCCGGCGATCGCAGTGGTCTTTGCTGTGGTGTTGTGGATCTGGGGGCGAGAGCTTGCCTACGGCTTGCTGGGTATTATCCTCTGGGCAACCTTTACAAACGTCCTGATTTGGACACTCTTCCCGGTGCCGCGTCCGCACGACCCGCAGATCGAGATCCGCGAAAAACAAACAGTACCGTCCTTTCCCAGCGGACACACCGTTACTGCAACTACCCTGTGGGGAACGTTAGCTGCGTTCAATCGTATCCCGATCGTGGTTGCGGTGGGTATTGTTGCGGGGGTGATGCTGAGTCGCCTATATCTCGGCGTACACTATCCGGTAGACTTACTCGGTGGCGTGTCGATCGGGCTGATCCTGGTGCTGACTTATCAGCGTTTGTGGTTCGTGCTTTTGCACTGGTTCTCCGGACGCCCCTTTCGATTTTTCTTAATCCTCGGTCTTTCCGCACCCGTTGCAGTGTTTCCTTTCACCGGCTTTTTGCCCCAAGCTTGGGAAATTTTTGGTGCTGCACTGGGTATGGGAATTGGAATGCCCCTGGAATATTGGTACGTTCATTACTCCCCAGATATACTTCCCTTCCAAAAGCAAATGTTGAAGCTGGCGGTCGGTTTGGGAGGACTTGCCATGCTCGTACTGGTGCCTCGCCTCATCGGCATTTACGGGGTGGCGCTTGAGGTGGTGACGTTTGCGATCGCGGCGTTGTGGATCGTGTTCTTGGCACCGGCATTGTTTGTACGCATGAAACTATCATCGACAGGACTAACGTAGCCATTCTGCAATCAAGCTTAAAAGAGGCAATTGGGATTAAAAAAACGCTCCTTTCAAGCGAATTTGCTGGAAGCGATGGATGCTACCGCCTCCCGCTGCGCTAACGCATTCCACACGATTCCCCTGAGAAGTCACTTCTGCCCCATCTAGCCAAGCTTGCTGCACTTCCATCCCGTGAAGTTGCACCTGGACACTGGCGTAAGGGAAAGCATAATCCCCGTGTTGTTCTTCCCAGGTCAGTTCTAAACCGTTCTCGTCCCGTACCATCCGGAATCGATCGAGCCGCGATTCTCCATATCCATCTCCGGCGTCGCTGTAAAGATGAGCTTCGCCGGTTCCTTGCACGGGTGGATAGAGGTGGAGAATCAGTTGCCGCTGTTCCTCCATTGGGAGAATACTCCCCGCCCTCACCAGCACCGGAATCTGCTCTAGCGGTGCATCCAGATTGACCGACTGCGAACCCTCCAGCACGGCATCATCCCAGAAACGATACCAACGACCCTTGGGTAAGATAACGTCACGCGATCGCGCTTTATCCTCGACAATCGGACAAATCAGCAGTGCATCGCCCAACAAGAAAGCATCTTCTACATCCCAAAGTGCAGATTCATCGCTGTCAACCCAGAAAAGCGGACGAACTGGAGAATAACCCTTCTGGCTTGCTTCCCAAGCCAATGTATAGAAGTAGGGCAGCAGTCGGTAGCGTAATTGCAAGAATTGCCGAATAATACTCAGGTAAGGTTCGCCATACGTCCAGGGCGTGCGGTGTTCAACGTTATTAGAAGAATGGGTGCGGCAAAAAGTCAGAAAACTTGCCATCTGGAACCAGCGCAGGTAAAGTTCAGCACTCGGATTTCCCTGAAAACCGCCGATATCCGGGCCGCTATAAGGAACTCCCGATAGTCCTAACCCCACCACCGTTGCCACCGTCTGACGCAACGCCGCCCAAGTACACTCAATATCGCCCGTCCAAGTCCAAGCATAACGCTGGAGTCCTGCCCAACCCGAACGCGAAACAATGAACGGGCGTTGATGGGGTCGATGTTCCCGCAGACTTTCGTATCCCGCCTCCGCTTGCAGCAACCCGTAGATGTTATGCGCCTCGCGGTGGTCGCCACCTCTCCCTTCCAGGAAATGCCGCGTCGGTTTGGGAAGAGAGCGATCGCCCCAAAGAATAAATGCAGCGGGTTCGTTCATGTCGTGCCAAAATCCCGCCACGCCGACATCGAGCAAGTATGCATACTGCCGACTCCACCACTTGCGTACCGTTGGATTCGTGTAATCGGGGAAAACTGACCAACCAGGCCAAACTGGGGCAACAACAAGCTTGCCGTTGGGGTGTTTGCAAAACGCATCGAGAATCTGACCCTCTAAGAACAAGTTGCTCTGGCGGCTGTACTTAATTCCTGGGTTGAGAATGGCAATAAACTGTACCCCTAGCTCAGCCAGTTCTTGCGTAAAACTTCCTAAGTTGGGAAAGCGCTCCGGGTCAATCGTAAAGGCTCGGTATCCCACCTGACAGTCAATATCTAGGTGAATCGCACTCAACGGCAAGTTATGAGCCTGAAATGTCTTGGCTTCTTTTCGGACTGCTTCTTCGGTACCATATCCCCACTTCGACTGATGATAGCCCAAAGCCCAGCGGGGAGGCAGGGGAGAACGTCCCGTCAGCTCCGTGTAACGCTCTAGTAGTTCCGCTGGGGAGCCGGAAGTAAAGTAGTAACGCAGCGATCCTCCGTCGAAGTCAGCGGTGGCGACATCCGCAAACGTAAAATTGGCATTAAAAGAATTTTCATAGAAAACCAAGTAACTGCCAGCGGAGTGAAGACCCCAATAAACCGGAATGCAGATATACATCGGATCTGAACCGGGGGCATACATCCCAGCCGCGTCATAGTTCCACATCCGATAGGTTTTCGGTTGCTCGGTAACTTCTCCTTTCTCCGTCACCTGCCTCGCTGCACGCAGGTTGAGGGAAGAAGCGCGTTCTCCCAAGCCATAAATGCGTTCTTCTTCTCGCAGTTGGGCTTTGTGAATCCATCCCCCGTCTTTTCGTTGCGGCGGGAGTTCTTCCCGTAAGGGTTGCCCAGAGGCGTCGCAGAATTTCAGGCTGCCATCGATTCCGACGATAACGGTGAGATTGTGGCTCGAAACCGTCCAACCCTCCGCCGTTTCTTCCAGCGTCGTCTCGACTTCCGACCAATCCTGACGAGCGATCGCATACGGAATCGGCGGTATCCCCGGCTTCCAATCCACTCGGACTAAATCGCTAGTCAGAAAACAAATTTCTAACTCTGCTTGCTCGAAGTAAAAATTAGCACCTCGATTGCTTGGCTCGCCCCGCAGTAATTTTCCGGGGTTGTCAAAAGCCTCATCGGCTGGCGGATTGAGAAACTCTTGTTCAATGCGATCGCGTTGGCGAGAATAGACCCATGCCTGCGGCATATAACTCACATAGAGCAGCGATCCTAGAACAAAACGTATCTTTAGCGATATTTCTTTGAAGAGACTCATCGTATTTATGCCAGAACAGAGCTAATCTTTTTAACCGATTTAACAAATCTTTTAATCGAGCAACTCTTCAAGAGAAAAGCAAATTTATCTTAGTAAGCTCATCAATCCTAAGTATGATCTCTTGAATTAAAATCTCAATATGCTAAAAAATATTCTGGTAATTAAAAAGACACGGGTGACAAATTCTGGCAGAGCCGGGTTGAAAGCCGTTGAAAGCGAGTTTCGTCTAGATAGCCAGTATAAACAGGAGTTGTCGCGTCTCCATCTATACTTTTTGAGTATAAATAGACAGAAATGAATAAACAGAAACTAATCAGAAATGTTGGTTTTTTTAGCCAAATTTAAGCCCCAAGATAGGGTATTTCTCTAAACCGACGAGTCTAAGCTGAAAGAGATAAATTCATTTAAATTGAGGAAAAAATTATGCCAGGTGGTCATGCCAGTCATAAAAGCACTTCACCAAAACCCAACACGAATGCGAATGGTCGGATTGATACTGCTGCCGACCTCTCAGTAGAGCCAGCCGATCTTCTGGATGAAGGTGTTGATGCCAGAAGAGCCGAAGAAGAAAGTCCGGAGAATGCCGCTGCGACTCAACGACCGAATCAAGGCGGATCGGGGCAAGAACAGCAGTAATCGGCATTTATAGACCATTGCCAATCAAGATGAAGGGTGCCCAATAATAAGGGTGGCTAAGGCGATCGCTAACATTACCGGGTATATCGCGAATCCGTTCGACGACAAAAATGCCCCGTTCTTGACCCAAAGCTGTATAGTCGCCGGTAATCAAGGCGATTTGTGCTTGGCGGAGGGATTCAGCTTTTGGGGTATTGCCATTTTCTAGGGCGGTATAGAAAGCATTCATCAGTGCTTGGGTACCGCCATCATCGACCATCCACAAAGACGCGATCGCCGCCCTCGCACCCGCCTTTTGCATCAGGTACCCAAAGCCTAAAATCTCTTTCCCATCACCTAATTGACCGCCGACTCCGGTTTCACAGGCAGAAAGTACGACCAGATCGGTGTTTTTCAGAGGCCAAGTTTCGACATCGCGGAAATTTGCGCGATCGCCATTGCCAAATAAAATGAACGAATCTTCAGGTTTCCCCGTGACAAAGGCGGCATGAGTCGCGAAGTGAAGGATAGAATAATCGCTAATCCGGGCTAATATCTCCTTTTCGCTAAAGTCCCGATTGAGTAAACCTGTCGTGCTGGGAAGCATCGCCACCAAGTTTTCGACTTCCTTCCCTGCAAAGCGCAATCCTCCAAAGTTGAAGTTGCGATCGCCGACTTGAAAGCTGTAATTTCCCTGACTGAACGCACCCGCTAAAATCTTAGGCGCTTGGGGTTTCTTGTCCCACTCGATCAGACTCAAGGCAGTGATATTATTGACGCGGTACTTCTGCACCAACCACTGATTGCCGTCATACAAAGCCGCCAGGGGAATGTAACGCAGTTGCCCGTCTGGGGCATAGATAATCGTCTGGGCGTTCGCTTCTTTAAGGGCAGCTTCTATCGGTTGAATGAGCCAATTGTAGAGTTTTTGGGCAGGTTCTTTCGCATTCGCGTTCGGATTTTTCAAAGCTGAGCGAAAATCGGCAATGGTGCGGTTGAGTTCTTCTCGTTTGACGGGGACAGTCTGATGAATCGGAGGCGCGTAGGGGGTAATGAGTACCAGTTCCAGGCGATCTTCGAGAATCAGCGGATAGAGGAGAACGGCATTTTGTGCCAGTTTCTTGAGGTTGTCCTGTAAACCTACAAGCAGTTGTGGGCTAAGAGTTTCGCCGCCTGTGGTTTGGTTCAGTTGCCCGACAAGGGCGACAATTTGGGGAGAACCGATGAAATCGAGAAATTTTCGAGTTGTTGCCCGCTGAGCGGTTTCAATCTCCCGTCGTCGCTGTTCCTGCTGTGGAGTGCGATCGCTTGCGGGAATTTTCTGGAGTTTCTGTAGTTCTTTACCGATTTGGACAACAGACGCCAGTTCAGTATTGTACTCACTCAAAAGTCGCTCTTCTAAGGGTAAATATTCCACCCCCGGTTTTGTATTTTCGTTCCCTTGTACGGTGCGGAGGTAATCGTCGAGTTCTTGAAGTTTGAGCAAGTCGAGGACTCGTTGCGCTTCCAGTACCCGGTTTTGTTTCAGCAGGAGATCGGCAAGACGGCGATAGGTAGCTGCAACGGTTTCGGTATAAGACTGCTGTTGCTCTTTTGGCAGGATTCTTAAATCTTTGCGAATGCCTTCCGTGACATTGACAGATTGTTTGAAGAAAGCGATCGCTAATTCTGGCTGCTTTTCCTCTAAAAGCACACCAATATTGTTGAGGGTTAAACCTTCCCCTGGTTTGTCGCCAATTTCTTTAACAATCGCTAAAGCTTGTTGATAGAATTCCAATGCTTTCGGATACTGTTCCTGGTCGTAGTAAACTGCCCCAATGTTATTGAGGGTTGTCCCTTCCCCCGCCTTGTCGCCAACGTCTCTGCGAATCGCTAAAGCTTGTTGATACAGCTCCAAGGCTTTCTCGTACTGTCCCAGGTTGTAGTAAACTCCCCCAATGTTATTGAGGGTTGTCCCTTCCCCCGTCTGATCGCCAATTTTTGTGCGAATTGCTAAAGCTTGTTGATAAAACTCCAAGGCTTTCGGGTACTGATTTAATTTTCGGTGAACTAACCCGATGTTGCTACGGGTGTTTGCTTCCCCTGCTTTGCTGCCAACTTCGATGAGAACCGCTAAAGCTTGTTGATAGAATTCCAAAGCTTTCGGATACTGTCCCAGATCCGAGTAAACTAACCCAATATTGTTGAAGAGCAACCCTTTCCATGCCTTGCCACCAATTTCTTTACCAATCGCTAAAGCTTGTTGATAAAACTCCAACGCTTTTGGGTACTGTCCCAGATCGGCGTAAACTAACCCAATATTATTGAGAGTCATCCCTTTCCCCGCCTTGTCGCCAACTTCGGTAAGAATCGCTAAAGCTTGTTGATAGAACTCCAAGGCTTTCGGGTACTGCCCCAGTTCGCCGTAAACTTCCCCAATATTGTTAAGGGTGCTTCCTTCACCCGCCTTATCGCCAATTTCTTTACCAATGGCTAAAGCTTGTTGATAAAACTCCAAGGCTTTCGGGTACTGCCCCAGATCGCTGTAAACTCCCCCAATATTGTTGAGGTTGTCTCCTTCACCCGCCTTATCACCAATTTGTTTACGAATGGCTAAAGCTTGTTGATAAAACTCCAAGGCTTTCGGGTACTGCCCCAGGTTGTTGTAAATTAACCCAATATTGTTGAGGATGTTTCCTTCCCACGCCTTAGCACCAATTTTCGTGAAAATGGCTAAAGCTTGTTGATAAAACTCTAAAGCTTTCGGGTACTCTCCAAGGCTGTTGTAAACTGCCCCAATATTGCCGAGGTTTGCCCCTTCTCCCGCTTCATTCCTAACTTCTCTAGCAATGGCTAAAGCTTGCTGATAAAACTCTAAGGCTTTCGGGTACTCTCCAAGGCTGTTGTAAACTGTCCCAATGTTGCCGAGGGTTGTCCCTTCCCCCCTCTTATCGCCAATTTCTCTGCGAATGGCTAAGGCTTGGTTAAAGAACTCTAGCGCTTTGGGATACTCTCCAAGGCTGTTGTAAACTGCTCCAATATTGTTGAGAGTTGTCCCTATCCCTGCCCGATCACCAATTTCTTTGCGAATGGCTAAGGCTTGCTGATAGAACTCTAGGGCTTTAGGGTACTGACTCAGTTTGCGGTAAACTAACCCGATGTTACTGCGAGTGTTTCCTTCCTCCGCCTTATCCCGACTTTCTATAAAAATCGCTAAAGCTTGTTGATAAAACTCTAAAGCTTTGGGATATCGATCCAAGTTATTGTAAGCTAGCCCAATGTTGTTGAGGCTGACTCCCTCGCCTTTGCGATCGCCAATTTCTCGATTAATCGCTAAAGCCTGCTGGAATTTCTCTAAGCCTTCTCGAAATTGTCCCCTGTCTAATTGCTGAAGTCCCTCTTCGTTCAGCCGCTTCGCCTTAGCATTTCTATCTTGGGTCGTTTGCGCCTGAACTACCAACGGCTCAAAGTTTGAGGTAAGCGGTAAAAGGGGGAATGTTACCGAAAGCAGTAGAGTCGCAGTAGTAAAGCTGAGGTATCTAAGACGGTAGTGCATTGGGAAGTCCTCTTGCCGATTGGTAGATGGCTTGCTCCCTTATCTATATCTTTATCTGAGCCACAGTTATGTAAAAATTTGCTCAATTATCAAGCACTCCGGTTAGTGGCAAAGCTCATAGCTTGCACCATTGCTAAGCCGAAGGGCACTGACATAAGAGCCTTGAGATAAATCTCCGGCTTTGTAGAGACACGAAATTGCCTACGACTTAATTTAGCGAAATTATTTTTAAGTCTGCTTACCTAACAGCAACTAGGCGAAATCATACCAAGTTTTATGAAAATTAGAATTCTTAAACTGCGATTCGCTCTTAACTGAACTGAATTGAGGAATTAAGACTTACAGTTTGGATGGTAAAAGCTTCCTCCTCCCTGTAAGATTCCTCAAAACGATTAGCGATTAATGGGTGCTACGCAATTTAGATTGACTGCGGACGTGACCATTTTGCGAAAAGCGCTCTGCCAAGATTTGTTGATAAACTGCTTCGTAACCATCAGTCATCTGTTGGACGCTGAAGTGGGTTAGCACGTGTTCTCGACAAGCGTAGCGGTTCAATTGGGCGGCTTGATCGATTGCAGCGATCGCTTCTTCAACGTTTTGGGTTAAAAAGCCTGTCTTTCCGTGAGCAATCACTTCTGGCGTAGAACCCATCTTCATGGCAATAACTGGCGTTCCTGATGCCATCGATTCAATCATTACTAACCCAAACGGTTCGCGCCAGGTAATTGGGAACAAAGTTGCAACAGCCCCTCCCATCAATGCATTCTTTTGAACATGGTTTGCTTCACCCAAATATTCAATCTGCTTGCCATCGATGTGAGGCTTGATTTCCTGCTCAAAATATTCCACATCAACGACATCCACTTTCCCTGCCATCTTTAAGTGCCAGCCAGAACGCTTCGCAATTTCTATTGCCAAATGCGGCCCTTTTTCCGGTGAGATTCGACCTAGAAAAGCCAAGTAAGGGGGGTTATCCGGCTGGGGGTAAAACTCATAAATCGTTGGATTGATGCCGTTGTAAACCGTAGCGACGCAGTTCAGATTTAGTCTGGGTTCCCGCTGGTCGTTGGAGATACTAATGAAAGGTTGGCGACGGGCGTGCATAAACAGCTTTTCATTGTCTGGGGTAAAAATGCCATGCAGGGTGTGAACAGTAGGCGTTTTTACCAGATTCGCATAAGGCAAGGCAGCGCAGCCCATGTGAGAGTGAATGATATCAAACTTATCTGCTTGCTCGTAGACTCGACTCAATTGCAGCATTTCGTAAATGCTATATTCTTTCACTGAGGAGTCTAAACGGAGTGCCTGTGGATGAACAGATTCTAATTTAGCGAGACTGATGGAATCACCAGATGCAAACAAAGTGACCTCATGACCGCGCCGGACTAATTCATCGCAAAGTAACCCGACAACTAATTCGATGCCGCCATAGGCTGGAGGTGGAACACGCTCCCATAAAGGGGCCACCTGTGCAATTCTCATCACTAACCTCCTAATTGTAGTAAGGTCTAATTTAGATTAGAAGAGGCTCTGTTCTATAGATGTCTTATTCCTTGTGAAGGATTTCGTAAACAGAGGAAATTACTTCACAAGATTTTAATCAAGTTTATTTAGTTTTGTAAATGCTACTTTGGACGGAAACTTGGAATCAAGAAGGTAGAGATATCCGAACCAAAGAATATAAAGTTTGGGATATAGTTTTGAGAATGAAAATACTTATATGATGCGAGTTCTACGCATAATAATCTCTTGTTAGCTGGCGCTATAGCAACCCTATTTGAGTTGTGAATCAGCAGTTCAGAAGTTCAGATTACCGACTTCTTTAAGGAAGTCAGTAATCTCGCTTTCAAGCATCATTTAGGACTGCTATACCTTTCCGGGAGCAATCGGGCAAAACATAACTAAGATGTGAGGTGCGTTCCAGTTACCTCCTACTCAGCTCAGTATTAAAGTAACCGATTAGCTTCCCACAACAGGTTTCGTTGAGGCAGCACAATAACTATCACTCACGACTGTAGAGGTAGAAGACATTTTGACAACTTGTCTGCCAGATTCTCCGGACTGCAACTGTTTCTCCGGATGCATCACAATCTTTTTACAAACAACTTGATGGCTGCCTACATCCGCAAAGCTCCAGATGTAATTTTCAAAGTCACTGCTAGTCGCGTTAGCTGGAGATAGCGCTAACGCAGACAATAACACTATCTCCAAAGTTAATAGAGCTACGATCGCAATTCTCAGCATAGTATTTCTACCGAACTAAAAATTTTCCTCATCTGTATTTCTCTAATTATTCCCTGAATTTTCGTCTTCGTAAAGAACCAGGCTTAACCTGGATTCCAATGCAACTTAACCGCACCACGCTTTGATGAGCAGCTGCAACACTGCTGGAGATTGAAGGCTGCTGTGGGTGTGTATTTCAAAATCTCAGTTCAAGCCACTGATGCGGCGATTGAAGCAGCACTCAACAGACAAATTAGAATAGTCCTTTAACTTGTGGGAATGCACAAAGCTGTTATGTGAAAAAATTAACCGCGATCGCACTTGCAGTGATTGCGATCGCGGTTAGTTGTCGTTTCAGCAACAGACGGAATTGCTCCCGTCTGCTGCCATGTCTCTCAGGAGGAATGGAGGATGCGAAGCGCGTTAATTAGGAAGCGATCGCTGATTCAGCTTGAGCCTGGTCGTTATGACTGTTACCTTGTTCGCTGTTCGCTTCTACAGTTGTGGAAGCAGTTGCTCCAGCGATTTCCTTTGGCATCGCATCGCTGCCCACGCCTTGGCTTTCACCCAAGTTGAGTCTGACAACTCGGCGTTGCGCTTCTTCCACCTTAGGTAGAGTCAGCGTTAAGACGCCATTCTGGAAGTCAGCTTGTACCCGCTCGTTTTGGATATGAACCGGCAAAGGAATCATCCGTTGGAATTTACCGTAACGAAACTCTGAGCGGAAATATCCTTTCTCTTCAACCTTGTTTTCAGAGCGGTGTTCCCCCGAAATTGAAACTGCATCACGAGTCACTTGGACATCGAGATCCTTAGCTTCTAAACCGGGAAGTTGTGCCCTGACAATGAGGTTGTCATCCATATCTTGAAGTTCAACCAAAGGCGTCCAAGTCATCTCAGACTCGCGGTTGCCTCTTGCAAGTTCCTCAAACAGTTCGTCAAATTGACGGCGTAAGGTTTCTATTTCGCGGAATGGTTGCCAACGTATTAGTGCCATACGTTCAGTTACCTCCGTTATAGACTTAACTCACTCAACGTTATCGTTTGATAGGCTCGCGCACAGCTTCTTTGATTGCGATTACTTAATATGGAGAAGCTGCTTTACCTGAGGCAAGAAAATAGTCTTTTTCAGTAACTGGCTGCACTGCTAATTACTTTGACAAAGCAGCTTTTAGTTACAAGACTTATTTACTTGCCTTAATCTAATATTGTTCTATCCAAAAACTTTTGTCATTTGGGAAAACCCTACCTAGTAAGTAATGCTTTCCACCCATATTGTAGGGCCGCACAACCACGAGCCTTTCCTGCTCGTGTACGGCAATAACCAATGATTAAGGTGGTCAACACCGTCTTACTGGATTTTCTCTAAATTTATACAATAGCGACAGCGTGAAGGACTCTAACGAGGAATCCTTCCCCCAGATGTTTATGATTTATCTTCCAGTCTCCCTACTTCTATTTATCCTGTTCCTGCTGCTACTACCTTTTCTTTGGTTTGCTTTAGCGGTGGATGTGGTGCAAATTGCGGTAGCCAAGCTAGGATTTTCTCCCGGTATGGCTCTTTTATTACTAACAGCAGTTATTCTGGGCAGCACTATCAATATCCCCCTCTATCGAGTGGAATCCCAAGCTGACTTGATCGATGACTTTACCTCCTTCTGGTTAAGGCAATTCTGGGGGATTCCTCTGAGAAAGTGCGGCGTTCAACTGTCGTAGCTTTAAATGTGGGGGGTGGATTAATTCCGCTAGTTGTGGCGCTGTACCAATTTACCCGTGCAGATCCGCTCTTCATTGTCCTAGTGACTGCAATTGTCTCGCTTGTTAGCTACTACGGGGCGAAAGTGGTGCCGGGAATTGGTATTCAAATGAGTCCATTATTGGCTCCCCTAACCGCTGCGCTGTCTGCCATTGTGATTGCAGGGGTTTATGCTACTCCTGTCGCGTTTGCTGGGGGCGTATTGGGAACGTTGATTGGTGCGGATTTGCTGCATCTGAAGGAAATTCAAGCAATGACACCAGGAGTGCTAAGTATCGGTGGAGCCGGAGTCTTTGATGGCATTGCTTTATGCGGTCTTTTTGCCTTGCTGTTGACTTAAATTGACACTCCTAGGACGGAAGCCTCTGGGAGTCTCGATTCAGCACAAACGTAAAGCTTTCGCCAGGAAGCCATGAAGTGATCCAGATCGTACTCGTGCTGCGATTGAGTTCGCCATTTTTTGTGATTTGAATCACAAGAGGCGGCTAAAAGAATCACTTTTTGCTATCCCATCGCATCACCAATGACAACCGGAAATTCACCGATATTATAGATATCGAGTTCAAGTCCCAAACGATGCCTTCTATCCAACTTCTCCCCACCGCCCTCTCTGAGTTATTCGCTCAAGTTACTTATTCTGGTTCTCTGACGCTTGCTGACCGCTACGGACTTTTGGCAGCGCTACTCGATGATTCGTTGGGTGAAGAAGAGAGAGATGTCATCGACCGTCTGCTTCGCGCCGCGTGTAAAGGACGGCTTTCGTTAGTGGAGCAAATTTCGGCTGTCATGTAGAGAACAAAGCGGACGGGACTCTAGATAAAAAATAATCGGACTCGAAAGAACTCGCTCCTCAGTACACCCCAGATGGGTACTGGGGTTTTTTGTTTTTAATCGCTTTGATTTGGCGAACGTTGGAGTTTAAATCAACCTGAGTTTGGGATAAGAAAAGAAGGAGACGTGTAAGCTGAAATGAGTTAAATCTATAATTCAGCCAGTTCCTCCCATATCTAGTGCCAGAAGAACTTTTATGGCACATCGACGATTTGTGCTGCCACTTTGAACCCTAGTGGCGAAAGTCCCTGCTTCAGCAGCCAAAACCCAGAATTTAAGCTGTACAACGGTCGTGTTCAGCGGCAGCAGATCGCCTTTGCATCTACACCAAGATATCTAAAGTGTCCGCTGCAACAGAGTGGTTGTACTACGCCACAGCAGTGGTTGATCTACAGCCTTTCAAGCAGGATGGATGACTTGACCCCGAACCGGGAGGAAGATGGAAAACTCAGTGCCTTGCCCTAACTCCGACTGGACTTCCAGCCGACCATCATGTTTCTCTAGCACAATCTGACGAGCGATCGCTAAGCCTAACCCCGTTCCCTTGCCAACCTCTTTAGTGGTAAACAAATGATCGAAAATCTTAGTTCTAACTTCCTCATTCATGCCTTTACCATTATCATTAATGCGAATTTCAACCGTATTTTGTTCTGGTAACAATGCAGTTTGAATCGTGATTTTCTGGGGATGATGTTCTAATTTTTCAAAGGTTGTTTGCTGTGCCATTTCATCGAACATATCAATCGCATTAGCCAGAATGTTCATAAACACTTGGTTAAGCTGACCGGGGAAGCAATCAATTTCAGGGATTTCACCGTAGTTTCGGATAACTTTAATGGCAGGCCGATTTTCATTCGCGTTGAGTCGATATTTGAGAATTAACAGCGTACTATCTAACCCTTCGTGCAGCTTGGCGCTAACTTTGTGTTCCGTATCGGCACGAGAGAAGGTACGCAGACTGGTGCTGATGCCTTTGATGCGATCGGTCGCTCCTTGCATTGAGTCAATTAACTTGGGTAAATCCTCCAATAGAAACTCTAGGTCAATTTCTTGGGCCAATTCGGCTACTGAACCAGTAGGCGGCTGGTGCTGCTGGTAGGTGTCTAAATACTCATGCAGGTCTTTTACATAATCTTTGGCATTATTAATACTGCCGTTGAGGAAGCCGACTGGGTTATTAATTTCGTGAGCAACTCCTGCCACCAAGTTACCCAAAGTCGCCATTTTTTCGTTTTGCACAATCTGAAGCTGAGATTCTTCTAGCTGTTGAGCATAGGCTTGGGCTTGCCGATAGAGGCGAGCATTCTCCAGGGAAATCGCAGCTTGGGCACAGAGCAGATTCAGCAACTTAACGCGATCGCGGGTAAAGGCTCCTGTTGCCAGATTATTTTCCAGATAGACCATACCCAGCAACTTGCCTTGTTGCAGAATGGGGCTGCACAGCAGACTCTTGGGCTGTTGGTTTTGAATATACACATCACCGATCAATAGCGGCTCTTGCACGGCGTTGGGAATCACGGCAGACTGCAAGTTGCGTTTGACTTTTGTGACCAGACTGATGGGCACTATACCGCTATCGACAAGCGACTGCGCCGGATGCAGAATCTGCGTTTCGATTTGACCCGATCCCGTAAGCTCTGCCTTAGCCTGAACCGTGAGATTTTGTTCCTCACTCAACATCAAAGCGCACTGCGTCGCCCCTGAGGTTTGTATTACCGTAAGTAAGAGAGTGCCAATTAACTGCTCAAGCTCAATTTCACTAGAAAGAGTTTGGGAAGCTTTGAGGATGGCAAGCAGATCCAGGGAATCAGAAATACTGGTGGAAGAAGTATTCGTAGCGGTGACAGTTCCAGTGGCAAATACGGTTTCGTCGATAGAGAATAGTGTCTGCGTTTGTTGGAGGATGGGAGCCAGCAGTTGAGGATAGCGAGTTTCTAAGTCGGCGAGTTTGGCTTTCGCCCCCCAGCGAGCATAGCCATAATAGGCTTCAATTATATAAGCTTGGGCGATCCGCTCTTTGTTCCAAGCCAGGTAGAATTTTGCCGCCAGTTCATTGGCAAGGGCTGCTTCCTGAGGGTAGCCATTGGCTTTGGCACCGGCGATCGCTAGGTCATACAGTTCTATTGCTTCCGTTTTGCGATCGAGAACGCGATGTTTTTCAGCTTCTACTAGATGATATTTGTGCAAGTAATTCATGGGGCCATAATCTGCCCACTCTTTTAGCTTGGCTTGATTTTCTTGCATTCGCTGCCATCTAGGTTCTGACTCCAACATCGATTCCGGGGGAGTCGCCAGCACGGTCAGAGAATCATAGAAATATAAGATCGGTTCAACGGTACTTCCCATCCCTCCGGCTAAATACTGTCGGGTTTGAGTGGCATCGTGTTCCGCTCTGGCAAAGTCTTCCAGCCAGTAATTCAATGTGAATCGATACAGGTAAAAGAAAGATAGTCGGTAAAAATCGACTTTTGCCTCATCCAGGACTTGTTCTTCATAGGCATCCTGGCGTAAGGGAATTTCTTCCTCTGACTCACCCAAAAGAATTTGAGCCGCTTGCCAGTAAGCCAAAACACAGTTTGCTGCCGTGACTTGGTGGAGGTCACACAACTGTTGGTAATAGGCGCGAATTTGGGGTTCGAGTTCAGCGAGCGGTTGACCGCACCAATAAGCATTGAAGCAGTACAACTGGGCATCGTAGCCCATAAATTCTAGATTGCCAGTTTCCAATCCAGCTTGATAGCCTTCCAGCAGAATAGCCAACGTTTCTCGCAAATGGATCGTCCAGTGACCCACATATCCCCCCATTAACAGGGCTGTTGCGGCTCGAATATTTTTGGCATCTGGCTCTAAGGCGAGTTGGTATCCTAATTGCCCAAACTGAGGCACCTTTGTCATGTCTCCCCACAATATCCTCAGTTGAAAGGCGTAACCCGCGTAGCAGTAAGGGGAAACCGGACTATTGCCAAACTGAATTGATAATTTAACCTGGAGGGCTACGACCAGAAAATAAAGCTTTGTGCCGGACATATAGCAGACGGGGGTCAGTCGCGCTGCATTTTGCATAATCGCGAGCTGCTGAGGATCGCTCATGGGGGGCAGATGAAGAAATGACTCAATGGCGCGATCGCCAATTAAGGCATCAATTTCCTGCTTCAGGAGCCGAATATCCTCTAGCGTTGTTTCGTCCGGCAGGTTCACGCCCAACATTCGGAAGACCGATTGACCGATCGCGATCGCCTCGACAAATTGATTGCGGGCGACCAACGCCTGGATTCTGACTTGATAGACTTGCACCTGTTCTAAAGGCGTTTTCGCATGATGAATTACCGCTTCAATCCACCGATCCATCTCCTCAAAATCGCCCACCAAGAAAGCGACCTCGGCAGCTAAGTCGTGTAGAGCTAGAGTCATGTCGTACTGCCGGTGCCAAGCGTCTGCTCCTAGCAGTTGCAGCCCGACGGTGGCATATTCGCGGGCGGCTTGATAGGCGGTTGCCAGTCTGGCTTTGCGGCAAGCCGTGAGGTTAAGTTGGGCGAGTTCGTCCCGTTCCTGTTGTGCCTCAACCAGCGTCGTGCCATAGTTCAACTGATTGACGATTTCAAAAATGCGCTCTTCTCTGGCGGCAGGGGAAACTTGTTGCAGCAACAGTTGCCCGATCTGGTAATGAGTCGTCTGTTTTTGCTCGTTAGGGATGAGAGAATAGGCGGCTTGCTGAACGCGGTCGTGGAGAAAGCGATAGGAACAGTTAAAAGTTGCTGCCTGGTTGACTTCTGCCACCTGAAGTGGTGACGGCTGATAAAACTTATAGACCTCGGCAATCGGTAAAATCACGCCTTCTTGCAAGGCTTTCCAGAGGTCGATGGCGGTATCTTCGGGCGATCGCTCATTGACAATCGCCAAGGTTGCCAAATCGAACTGAGCGCCAATGCAAGCTGCCAGTTTCAAAGCAGTCTGGGTTGCAGCAGGTAATTTTTGCAACTGAAGTGCCATAAACTCGACGACATCATCCGTGAGCGCGAGTAACTTCACCGTTGCTAAGTCGCACTGCCAATGTCCTGCCTGGAAGTCAAATGAAATATAGCCATCCTCATGCAGGGCTTTGAGAAATTGGGTGAGGAAGAAGGGATTTCCCTTGGTTTTTTGACAGACCAACTCTGTCAATGGCTGAGCTAATTCAATCGAGCAACTCAGCGTATCTGCCGTTAACTGATTCACATCCCCTTGGCTCAGGGGTTCCAGGGTGAGGGTATGGATCGGGGTTTCAGCTTTTTTGACCTCATCGAGCATCAGCATCAAGGGGTGAGTCGGGAACACTTCGTTATCCCGATAAGCTCCGATGATGAACAGATAACCGCGTTGCTTGCCGCCGTAGGCATCGCGCTCTGTCAGCAGTAGCTTCAGCAAGTTTAAAGAAGCGGAATCAGCCCACTGCAAGTCATCCAGGAAAATGACCAGGGGATGCTCTGGGGTGGTGAACACGGTGATGAACTTCTGGAACAGCAGATTGAAACGGTTCTGAGCGGCGCTACCAGAGAGTTCGGGTACAGGGGGTTGCGAGCCAAGTACCTGTTCGAGTTCAGGAATTACCTCAATCAGCACCTGACCATTGTCACCCACTGCTGCCAGGATCTTCGCTTTCCACGCTTGCAACTGCACATCATCACTGCTCAGCAGTTGGCTCATCAGGTCGCGGAAGGCTTGGACAAAGGCGCTAAAGGGAAGATTGCGGTTGAACTGGTCGTATTTACCTTTGATGAAATAGCCATGCCAACGCACAATCGGCTTATGCACTTCATTGACGACGGCGGTTTTGCCAATGCCGGAAAAACCTGCCACTAGCATCAGTTCGGAGGCTCCGTTGGCAACTCGACCAAACGCTTCAAGCAAGGTTTGAACTTCTTGTTCTCGTCCGTAGAGTTTTTCGGGAATCAAAAAGCGATCGCTGATATCCCGTTCACCTAAGTTAAACCAGGCGTGTTTGCTCGCAACATCATACTCTTGCTGGCATCTCATTAGATCGTGCTTAAGACCGAGGGCACTTTGATAGCGCTCTTCCGCATTCTTAGCCATCAGTTTGCGAAGGATTTCACCGAGCAGGATGGGCAAATCTGGGTTGAGATCGCAGACAGAGAGGGGTTGCTTCGCTATATGGGCATGAACCATTTCCATTGGCTCGTCAGCTGGGAACGGTAACTGTCCTGTGAGCACTTCAAAAAAGGTAATTCCCAAAGAATAGAAATCGCTGCGATAGTCAATCCCCCGGTTCATCCGCCCGGTTTGTTCTGGTGAAATATAGGCTAGGGTGCCTTCTAGAATGTTGGGATTTTGAATCTCTTGGGTTTCGCGGGGTAACAGGGAAGCAATGCTAAAGTCAATTAGCTTAATCTGCCCAGTTTCGGGTTGAATCAGAATGTTGGCGGGTTTAATGTCTTTGTGAATAATTCGTTGCTGATAGAGCTGGTGGAGGACATCCACAATTTGCAGAGCAATTGGCCAGAATTGTTCAACCGTCAGCGGGGAAGTTTGGATGTAATGACGTAGGGAGATGCCACCAATGTCTTCCATCACCAAGGCATAGCCATGAGCATAGGGTTCTAGACTCATCGGTTGGACAATGCCTGGAATGTCGAGATTTTTTGCGATCGCATACTGATTGCGAAACTGCACCAACTCGCTAAAGCTGGGATATTCGTGCCGCAGTGTCTTAATCACCACCGGACATTGCTGTGACCTTTGCACTCCTCGATAGACAGCTGTCCTAGAACCTAGATACAGTTGCTCAACCAAGGTATAGCCAGAAAGTTTTGGGAATTGCTGTACTAGAGGAGTCATTAGGTTTAAAAAGCGAGCTTTAACTTTATTCCTAGGATTCCCTAAAATGTTACGTATGTAACAAATAAGCTAAAAGTACAACTTACTTAATTATTCAGAAACTTTCTATATATCCCTATCGGCAGGAGTGTGAGAACACAGCATCCCTAAGAACAGACTCGATCGCGTGTCGCAGGGAACTGGAGTGAGATAAGCATTGGCGAATGCGAGTGTTGAGCCAAACCTAACACTTCTCAATTCGATTGAGGTTCAGGAGAATAGAGGGGCAAATACAACAGCCTCAAGCCAGCCCAATCAAGCAGTGGTGCAATGCGTTCGCCATGATGGAACGTCGCGTTATCAACAATTACCACCTGTCCCTCATGATGAACCTGCTGTATAGGTTGATTGCAAGAATGCCATCAGCCCAAGAAACCGTCGGATCTGGACTTTGCTTTGCCCCAAGCTGCTTAACCCAAACTTAGGTTAAATTACCCTCCCCGGTAAAGCTTCGGTTCCGGTCTTTTTGGGAGTAGGATGCAGAAAAAACCTTTGGAAGGAGAAATCTCTGTGTCCTTCAGAAACCCCTTACCCAACTACATTAACGGCGAGTGGTGTGCTTCCCGCACCACCGAATACCTGGATGTGGTAAATCCCGCCACTGCCGAAGTCTTAACCCAGGTTCCCTTGTCACCGGCAAGCGATGTAGAGGCTGCTGCTGTTGCGGCGGTGGCTGCCTATCCGAACTGGCGACGCATCCCGGCAACGGAACGAGTGCAATATCTATTTAAATTGAAATTTCTGTTAGAAGAACATTTAGATGAATTATCTCGCATTGTTACGCTGGAATGCGGGAAGACGTTTGCTGAGTCAAAAGCAGAATTACAACGGGCAATTGAGAATGTAGAAGTCGCTTGTGGGATTCCCATGTTGATGCAAGGTTACAACTTGGAAGATGTTGCCCGTGGGATTGACGAAATGATGATTCGTCAACCTGTGGGAGTGACCGCAATCATCGCGCCGTTTAATTTTCCTGGGATGATTCCTTTCTGGTTTTTGCCGTATGCGATCGCTTGTGGCAATACAACCATTCTTAAGCCTTCTGAAAAAGTCCCTTTGACGATGCAGAAGGTCTTTGAATTACTAGAAAAAACTGGATTGCCTAAAGGCGTCGTCAATTTGGTCAATGGTGCCAAAGAAGTGGTCGATGCAATCTTAGAACACTCTACAATCCGCGCCATTAGTTTTGTCGGTTCTTCACCCGTTGCCCAATATGTCTACAGTAAAGCCGCCGCCTTTGGGAAACGAGTGCAATGTCAGGGAGGCGCGAAAAATCCCATCATTGTCCTGCCAGATGCGGATATGGAAATGACGACTCGAATTACCGCCGATAGTGCTTTTGGCTGTGCTGGACAGCGCTGTTTAGCGGCTTCTGTGGCTGTGACGGTGGGAGAAGCACGGCACACTTTTACGGAAGCGATCGCAAATGCGGCACAAACACGAGTCGTTGGCTATGGCTTGGATGAGAAAGTGCAAATGGGTCCGGTAATTACCCGTCAAAGTCAAGCGCGAATTGAGCAATTAATTCAACAAGGAGCTGATGAAGGTGCGACGGTATTAGTAGACGGACGCAGCGCCAAGATTCCCGGTTACGAACAGGGAAACTTTGTCCGACCGACAATCTTGCAAAATGTCAACCCAAAAAGCGAATTAGCTCGTACAGAAATCTTTGGCCCGGTGTTAGGAGTGATGCATCTGGAGACGATTGAGGATGCGATCGCATTAGTCAATAGCGGTCAGTGGGGAAATATGGCTTGTTTATTTACTAGCAGTGGTGCAGCGGCGCGGCAGTTTCGGTATGAAGCAGAAGCTGGCAATATTGGCATTAATATAGGAGTCGCGGCACCGATGGCGTTCTTCCCGTTTAGTGGTTGGAAAGACAGCTTCTACGGCGATTTACACGGTCAAGGGAAAGACGCTGTGCAGTTCTTTACCCAAACAAAAGTTGTAGTAGAACGCTGGCCTAAAACCTGGTCGCGTCAGTTTTAGTATCTGATGCAATACATTGTATTTCACAATAAAAACCTTACCCCCCAATTCCTCTCCTTTAAAGGAACGGCAAGCCATAAAACCTTTAGCATTTTCCCCTCTCCGTTAACGGAGAGGGGTAGGGGTGAGGTTCTTTGGGATTTTATCGATTAAATCGCCACCTTAGGACGCCGCAGTTGACGCCATAAAATTAACAACCCTAATGCGATCGCAAATCCAACCGCTGTCACAGCAATCAAAGGTTGACTGGCTTGACGAACCGCGATCGCTACGAATGCCCAGATAATGACGGAGGGATAGGCAATATCCGCCCGTTTTAGGGTAATTGTGGCAGCGATCGCTGCCGCTACAACCAGCAGAATTACCGTCCATATCTGAGGACTGATCCCCCAACCATTCCAACCTAAATAGTCAAGCGTACTCGCCACATTCACAATTGTCGCAACACTAATCCAGGCTAGATAGATGCTCAAGGGAATATGAACGAACCATTTTTGTGCCCTTGAAACTCGTTCTAAACCAATTCCCAACCGCAGATAAATCCCAATCAGGGACAGCAATATGAACAGCATTGCCACAACTGAGAGTGAAAATAGCTGGTATCCGAAAAGAAACACCCAGGCAATTTGTGCAATACTTGCGAATACCAAAAAATACCCTTCTCGACGCAGATAGGGATTTTGTCTTTGGGCGGGTAGAACTTGATAGACTGCAAAACTAATCAAACCTAAATAAATGACGCCCCAAATCGCAAAAGCATAGTTAGCGGGGATGATGGGGACTTCACGGAAGAAGCGATTAGATATTTCCCCAATTGTCAATCCATTGGGAGGAGCAACATTTGCATAGACATTCATCGCAAATGCGGCAAGAATCGCGATGAAATTTGCAACTGACCGGAGGAAATCTGAGTCGAAGCGCTGATTGACAGATTTCATATTGTTACCGCCTCTTTTTTAAGGCTTTGTTTGACAATTCAAAATAAAAAATTGTGGCACTGGTTTGCTAAAGAGTGAGAACTGGTCAAACCATTGCCAAATCTAGGTTAGACAAGTTCATCACGCTTTAAGGAACCAGTGCCACGAACGCACCAACCCGCTTAAGAGCATACCGGGTAAAGATAGTGATTTCTGCTAGCGATCGCTAAAAGACAGAATTTCTATTTCAAGCGTTCGTCATTACAGGACAAGTAACGTTCGTCCCGCCTAGTCCACAATACCCATTTGGGTTTTTGGCGAGGTACTGCTGATGATAGGCTTCTGCGTAATAGAACTCAGGAGCATCCAGAATCTCAGTAGAAATTTCCCCATACCCGGCGGTTTTCAGGGCTTGCTGATAAGCGTCTCTTGAGGCTTCAGCCAGCTTCTTCTGGCTCTCTGAATACGCATAAATTCCGGAACGGTATTGGGTGCCGACATCATTGCCTTGACGCATTCCTTGGGTAGGATTGTGGCTTTCCCAGAAGAGTTTCAGGAGTGTTTCGTAACTAATTTCTTTCGGGTCAAACACAACGAAAACTACTTCATTGTGTCCCGTCATGCCCGTACAAACCTCATGATAAGTGGGGTTTGGCGTGACTCCTGCTGCATAGCCAACTGCGGTGGTGAAAACTCCAGGTTGCTTCCAGAATATGCGCTCTGCTCCCCAGAAACACCCCAAGCCAAACATCGCCATCTCCATCCCATCGGGAAAAGGAGGTTTCAGCGGATTACCGTTTACGTAGTGAGTAGCGGGGACTTGCATGGGTTCTGCCCGTCCCGGCAATGCTTGCTCGATCGTGGGCAGACTTTGCTTTTTACCAAATCCGAATAGCGCCATTGATTCTGACTCTGTTTTCTGATAAACGTTTTAACCTTATTTCATATTGTAAAGATTTTGGCATCCCCTGAAGAGCGGGAAGGAGGTAGGGTTAGCCGGAACCTCACCCCCCAACCCCCTCGATCTTCACGGAGAGGCGGCTATTTCTTTGCCTTTTTGTTGTTGAGCTAAACGTTGAGCTAAACGGGGCTAGCTTCTCCTCTCCCTGCTTACGGGGTAAGGTCAAATAGGATGTATCGCTGCTTCCTAACCGTGGATGCTGCCATCAGGTAGGATGGCTCCTGCTAAGTTCGCTCCAGTCAGTTTAACCAGGACTCGGTCTTGCGACCCAACCTTAGCTCCCCTCAAATCGGCTCCCCTTAAATCGGCTCCACTGAGGTCGGCTCCAATTAAGTTAGCTTCTCGCAAGTTAGCGTTGTTTAGCTTCGCTTGCAACAGGTTGGCTCTAAAAAGATTCGCTTTTTCCAGGTTGGCTCCCTGAAGATTCACTTTATGCAGGAAGGCATCGCTTAAGTTGGCGTTGCTGAGGTTGGCATTGCTCAAATTTCTTCCAGACAAGTCCTTTTCTTTGAGATTAGCTCCGCTCAAGTTGGCTCCGCTCAAGTCGGACTGCTGCTTAGGAGCCTGAGGGTGAGATTGAGGGTGAGATTGAGGCGGTGATTGATAGGAGTAACTAGATTGATAATAAGAACTCGGTGGATGAGCGCGATCGCGTGGCGGAGGGTCGGGATTTCGGTTCTTTTCGCCGGGTCGAACTGAGCGCAAGCGATCGCGTGCCTGATTAATCTCTTTCAGCTTTTCTTGAGCCTTTTGCTGTAACCGAGGATTATCTTTTGGGATGCGATCGGGGTGCCAAATAAAAGCCAAATCCCTATAAGCCTGGTTCACTTCATCAAGTGAGGCTCCAGGCTCTAATCCCAGCACTTTGTAGTATCGATCTAGATCGCTCATTATCACTACCCTAGCAGGCGTTGCCGGTTGAACGAATGCTTCTTTTGGAGTGAAGTAATGAGATCCCGAAACCTCTAGGGGCGATCGCGCTCCTGTTGCCCATCTCATCAAATCATTGCGGTTTGCAACGCTCTAGCACATCTTCAGCGATCTGCTGCCACTCTTGGTTTAGGTCTTCTTTAAACTCTGGTCGTCCGGTGCGCCGATACCAGTAAAGGGCATTGCTTTTGTCGCCTTCTTTTCGATGGAGGTAGGCGTGAACCCAAGCGCTGTCAGCATCACTGGCATTTTGCACAATTTGATGAGCTTTGTCCCAGTCTCCTTTTTTGTCATACCACAGTGCCTGTAACGCTTGAGGTAGAGACTCCGGGCATCTTTCCTGTTCGATCAACTGTGTAAATTCATCTAGTCTCATAATCTGCTCCCGGATTGTTTAACGAAAGGCACAGACGAAGAATGATTATAGAGATTTGGGCGAATCAACTAAGTAAGGACTTCCGTTCCAAAATTCTCACGGCAAGTGTCCCTTTCGATATAAACTACGGTTTATCGATTCCCTTACCGTAGTTTGGCACTCCGCTTAATCATCTGAGTACAAAAATATTAAAGATTGGGGAACTAGCAAATGGCGAGGGGTTCAACTTGCCAAGTTATCAAAACCAACATCTCTCTAATGGCAGATTTGTCAAACGTTAGACCTGCTGACTCGATATAAGGTGAGATTATTTGAGATTAAGTACATCTACGAAAGTTCGCTGATACTTTAGTAAAGTTGCCATTTACCCCTCGACCATGAAAAAATTTAAAGCTCTTCCCAATGGCGGTAAACTAATTTTATTTCTATTGTTAGTCGTGATTTCCCTTACTCCTGTTGT